>JAKQGD010000481.1 GCA_029573365.1 Bacteroidota bacterium
GGGGTGGGGAAACCCTTGGTCTCCACCATCTCGTAGACGTCGTTCCCGTGATCGAGCACGAAGTCCATCTTGTACCCGCAGACCTTTTTGCCATTGACCTTGAGGGACACTAAATAATCCCCGGTTTTTGCCACGGGGCCGCTCAATGAGCCCCACCACAGGATCATGCCTTCAAACTTTTTAGCTGCCGGAAAAGACATCGGCCAGGAAAACATATTGCCACCTTTTACGGGTTTTAGTTTGTTTTCGTCCTCTTTGGCTACGTTTGTGTAGGAGCGAATTGTATCCCCAGCCATGGTCATGTAGGTTAGAGAGACTGTGTCCTTTTTTTCATCGTATGAAGGCAGATAATAATGTGTCATGACACCTCCGGGATGGTTACTACCCTGAGTCAGTGATTCTCTGCCCTGTCGTCCTCCTATTCTGTATGAAGGTAAAGGCATAAAAAGCACCGGACCAATGGCAGAAGACATAGCCGCCGCCTGATGAATCACAGAGAGGTCATCAATCATCCACAGGCTACGGCCCTGAGTGGCGGCAATCAGGTTGTTGCCTTTGACAGCCAGGTCCGTTACAGGCACAAGCGGGAGATTTTTCTGGAATGTCTGCCAGGATTCGCCATCGTCAAAGGAGATAAACATGCCCTTTTCTGTGCCGGCATACAAGAGCCCCCTTACACTCTCATCCTCGCGGACGACACGTGTAAAATGTTCGTCAGGTATGCCCTGGACTATTTTTTTCCAGGTTTTGCCATAATCGGATGTTTTATACAGGTAAGGCTGGTAGTCCCCGGACTTATACATGGTGCCAGCCACATAACAGACGGCAGGGTCATGTCTGCTCGGCTCTACGCTGTTAAACATGAGGTATCTGGGCATGGATGCCGAGGTCACCTCGGTCCAGTTGGCACCTCCATCCCGGGTGACATGGATGCGTCCGTCGTCAGACGCAGCCCAGATGAGCCCCTCTTTGACAGGTGATTCATTGGCAGCAAAAATAGTAGCATAATACTCCACTCCTGTATTGTCTTTAGTGATCGGGCCACCTGACGGACCCAGTTTTTCTTTTTCATTGCGGGTAAGGTCGGGACTTACCAATTTCCAAGTCTGGCCTTCGTCTTCGGTCATATGGAGGTGATTAGAGGCTGCATAAAGACGTTTAGTGTTGTGCCGGGAGAAAAAGATGGGAAAATTCCACTGAAACCGGTATTT
>JAKQGD010000499.1 GCA_029573365.1 Bacteroidota bacterium
GGTGTCTGAGGGAAGGTATAGTCGAACTGTGGAACATCTTTTTTCTCCCATTTGCCAAAGTACTTTTCAGCCTGCATCCTAGCCTCTTCTGTCGTAATGTCGCCCACGATGACCAGATAAGCATTGTTTGGCCTGAAGAAGGTATTATAATAATTTTTACAATCGTCGAGGGTGATGTTTTTAATGGTTTCTTCTGTCTGGACCTCACCGTAAGGATGTTTGTTGTCAAAATTTACTACCGACCTTATGTTACCGGCGATTGCATCCGGATTGGTCTTGGATGAAGCTAACCCAGACGCAGTCCTTTTACGCACTTTTTCAAATTCGTCCTGTGGGAAAACCGGATTGTAAAGTACATCAGACATCACGTCCAGGAGTTTACCTGCATGTTTTTTAAGGCTGCTGCCAAAAATTCCAGTAGCCGAGGTACTCAAGCTGGCACCGATAAAATCTATGGCTTCGTCTATCTGAGCTTTAGATCTTGTCTTTGTTCCCTTGTTTAACAATTCGCCGGCAAATGAGGTGTATCCGGCTTTGTCTCCTTCGACGATGGCTTCATTATTCAGCGAAAGCTGGTAAGACACTCTGGGCAGCTTGTGGTTTTCTACCACGATGACGTGAAGACCGTTGGCCAGTTTAAAATCTGAATAGGTACCCAGCTGGATGTCCCTGGCCGGTGCCGGTGTCGGAGACATCTTCCTCCATGTTTTGTCCGGCCCCTGAGTTGATACTGCGGGTACCGCCGTTTTTTTACTGCATTGGCTAAAAATCAACACAGCTGTGATGAGTAATAATATATTCTTCATTTTTATGTTTCGTTTATCTATTATTAAATTCTGAAAGAGTGTTTATCAAGGCGTTGCCGGTTTAGGGAGATAGTGCAGTACCACCCTGTTGTTAGTATTGTAATACTTCTCAGCCGCTTTGCGTATGTCTTCCTTGGTAACGGCAAGATACCTTTCTAGCTCCGTGTTTATAAGGTTGGCATCGCCATAATACATCTTGTAATTAGCCAGACTCTCGGCAATACCTGCCACCCGCGAATTGGAGGTAACGAAGTCGTTTTCCACCTGATTGCGTAGTTTCTGAAACTCCTCATCCGGTATGGCTTCTGTTTTGATTTTTTCAATCTCAGCGGTGATTGATTTTTCGGCGTCGAGGACATCTGTACCCATGCTGCAAATGCCATAGGCGATGGCTACACCCGGGTCTTCGAGGTCAAGTGGGAAGTTGCCTACAGCCACGGCTTTTTGCTGCTCGTCGATGAGGGCCCTGTGCAGCCTGCTGGACTCACCCTGCGAAAGCAGCGTTCCGAGCATGC
>JAKQGD010000530.1 GCA_029573365.1 Bacteroidota bacterium
ACATGCCTGCCAACAATAAAACCAGCCCCACTGCCAATAACACCTGATAGTAACTGTTGTATTCCGATAAGGAACGTATATCAACTGCCCTCTTTTCCATTTTGTCGAGCTGGGCATTCAATTCCTTAAGCACACCCGAAAAGTCGCCTTTGATCTCGTAGTACTCTCCCTTCCCTTCTGCTGCCACGGACCTCAGCAAATCAGGATTGAGTGCCGATAGCACAGGATTGCCATCATCGTCAGTTTTAAACTCCTCTCTACCCTCATTTATCACGGGTATCCTGGCCCCTGATGTTGATCCTATGCCCAGGGTAAATACCGTCAATCCGTGACTTGCGGCCTCAGCAGCAGCATCAGCTGCATCCTGATCGTGGTCCTCGCCGTCAGAAATAACAACCAGGGCCTTGTGATGGTCTTTACCCGCTCGTTCATCGGCCATTCTGATGGCTTCGCCTATGGCAGTGCCCTGGGTGCCTGCCATGTCCGTGCCTGCTGACCTGATAAAGACAATGGCGGCTGCATGGTCTGTAGTCAGTGGCATCTGGAGGTAAGCACTACCCGCAAAAAATATAAGTCCTATCTGGTCAGAAGGTCTGGATTTTATCAGTTCTTCAGCAAATTTTTTAGCCTTTTCCAGTCTTGAAGGACTTATGTCTGTCGCATCCATACTGCGGGATATATCCAGGGCTATAAATATGTCTCTGGTATCGACCCTAGCTTTTTCCTTTTGTGAGCCATACTGAGGATTGGCTGCAGCCAAAATCAAAAAGATAAAACCTACAGCGGTTAGCCAGTACGAAATGGTTTTATCGGCAAAGCCGCTCATAAGCCTTTTTACTGTAGGTTCATGCCCAAATTTGCTGATAAGCCGCATTTTTTGTCTGTGTGTCCACCATAAAAGCATGGCTGCCGCTACAAGGATGGTTACCAAATAAAATGCCTGTGGATTTTCAAAACGGAACATCTCGGCCTGTCAATTGAAAGTTCTTAATAAAGTGTGGTCCAACACCCAGCCCACCATAAAAAACAATAAGCCCAGGTACAGAAATTTTCTGAACTCGTCCCTGTTCCTTTTTATAACATTGACCTCAACGCTGGTTTTTTCCAGCCGGTCTATTTCTGCATATATGCCTTCGAGGCCTTTTCGGTCCACCGCCCTGAAATATTTTCCACCAGTAAGCTCTGAGATGTTTTTGAGCAGGGTGGTGTCTATGGATACCTGAGCGTATGAAAACATGTACTTGCCGTTGTATCCCCGTGTCGTAGGGGACAAGGCTATGCCTTGTGTGCCTATGGCTATGCTGTAGACCTTGACATCAAATTGCTTTGCAATCTCAGCAGCCGTCATTGGGTCTATATATTCGTCGGTACTTACTCCGTCGGTAAGCAGAATGACCACCTTCGATTTTGCCTTGCTGTTACGCAATCTGTTGACTGCCGTGGCAAGTCCCATGCCTATGGCGGTGGCATCCTGCAACAAGCCTACTTCGAGCCCTGCGAGGAAATTGACTATGACATTGTGGTCAGCCGTGACGGGACACTGAGTATATGATTCGCCTGCAAACACCACGAGCCCTATGCGGTCATGTGGCCTCTTGAGTACAAACTCCCTGGCCACCATCTTGCTGACTTCCAGTCTGTCAGGGTCAAAATCCTTAGACAACATGCTGCTCGAAAGGTCCATCAGCATCAGAATATCTATGCCGTCGGCATTTATCTTTTCGTCGGTCAGTGCCAGCTGGGGACGTGCCAGTGCCAGTATCATAAATGTCAATGCAAGTATATTAAAAAGCGGAAGATAGCTTCTGAGCCGGGTCCGCCACGTCTGTCTACCCCTGAATGCTCCGACATCAGTCATCCTAATAGAGGGCTGATGTATCCTGCCGCTGTAATAATAATACCACACCATCAGTGGCACCAGTACCAGTGCGAAGAGCCACCACGGAGAGG
>JAKQGD010000537.1 GCA_029573365.1 Bacteroidota bacterium
GCGGCCCTATTTTTTTTTTGCTTTCTGGCCCCTGGTTTTAGGTTTGCCATATTTTTCCCGCATCTTCTGCCTGTGACTAACCCGGATGTTTTGCTTCTGGTTTTTCTCCTTTTTTTCATGAAAAGCCCCCGCTGGCCCTGAAGGCAGTTTTATAAGGATGTTTTTCATTTTCACCTCAGGCATCTCGCTGTCAGTTAACACAACAGAAATTTCAACATCCTGCGGTACGGCAAGCACTTCAGTTTTTTGCCCCAGAAAAGTCTCGATCTGCTCCAGCAACTCTGTTTCAAAATCTGAGACTAGAGATATAGCCACACCATTTTTACCGGCACGGCCTGTCCGCCCTATCCGGTGTATATAATCTTCTGGCTGGTCGGGCAGATCAAAATTGACTACGTGCGACACATCTTCTACATCAATACCTCTGGCGATGATGTCTGTGGCTATTAGCACCCTGGTATTTCCTTCTTTAAACTGCCTGACAGCGTTAAAACGGTAATTCTGATCTTTGTTGGAGTGGATGATACCCGTCTGTTCGGGCATAGCTTCCTGCAATCGCTCATAAAGTGTATCGGCCAGGTTTTTGGTCGATACAAAGACGAGGACTCGGCTCATTTCCTTTTGGCCGGAGAGTAAAGCCTTGAGGAGATTGACTTTGGTATTAGAATTAGGGACCCTATACACCGACTGAGTGATGTTTTCTACTGGTGTGCCCGGTGGAGCAGCTTCTACCACCTCCGGGTTGTTAAAATGTTCCTGCAGCATTTCATCCACCTCGTCAGACAAGGTAGCCGAAAATAAAAGATTCTGCCTTTTTTCCGGCAGCAGTTCCAGGATGTCAGTCAGCTGCTTTCTGAAACCCAAAGCGAGCATTTCATCTACCTCATCTATGACCAGTTTTTTAACAGCTCGCAGATTGAGGGTGCCATGATAAGCCAGGTCGAGGAGTCTGCCCGGTGTACCTATAAGTACATCTGCACCTTCGGCCAGTTCGTATGCCTGGGTTTTCAGGTTTGTTCCGCCATATACACCCTTAACTACAGCATTCATATACTTTGTGAGTTTCTGAGCCTCATCAGCTACCTGTACCACCAGCTCACGTGTGGGCACAATAATAAGTATCTGTGGATGCCTTGTTTTGGTAAAGGTCCACATACGTAACAATGGCAGTAAAAATGCTATCGTTTTACCCGTACCTGTCTGTGCTATACCCAGCACATCTCTGCCCGACATAACCACGGGATAGGCTCTGGACTGTATGCTTGTAGGATGTACCAGGCTGGCATCGTCAAGGGCATTCCATAACGGGTTGCTTAGATTCAGGTCTTTAAAGGTCAAATCGGGATATCTTTTGTGTGACGGCAAAGATAGCTAAAACTTACGGTATGCTAATTACCTGTGGTATACTTGCAAGTCGACCGATCACTAATCCTACCCCTGCGGTCGGACGATTTAAGAGCGTGCCACCGCTTAATTGCAGAATGGGGGCAATTTCTTGATTTTGTCATAATTTTTGCTTTGTCTGTGCAAAAATTTCGCCAAAATCTTTCGTCTATTTCTTTATACCACGGATTAAAATCCGTGGCTATAAACATCTCACCCCTACGGGGTTTTTTATTTCAATCTGAACTTATTTATTATAAACTCAAAAGGCTGTAATCACTAAAAATAAAAAGGCGGAAATTTCACATTTATTACTTGTGGTATGCCTGAAAGTCATCCGACCGGTTAATCCTGCACCTGCGGTCGAACGATTTAAGAGCGTGCCACCGCTTAATTGCAGAATGGAGGCAATTTCTTGATTTTGTCATAATTTTTGCTTTGTCTGTGCAAAAATTTCGCCAAAATCTTTCGTCTATTTCTTTATACCACGGATTAAAATCCGTGGCTATAAACATCTCACCCCTA
>JAKQGD010000538.1 GCA_029573365.1 Bacteroidota bacterium
AAATACATTGAAACAGGCGTGGACGAACTCGACCAAGAGAAACTACCAATCTTGCTGACAAACAAGTATCAATCATTGGAAGATGCAAAAGAAATTTTGGGAGACGTGGCAAACATCAGCAGACTGTTTATAGAATTTCAAGAACATCTTTACAAACAGAAAGCAGCGTAATTACAGGACAACAAACACATACAGCCAACGCACAGCAGCTACACATCCCGAATGTTTTCGGGACCAAGCCCCACAAGCCAACGCTTTGACCAAAGCTTTGTCAAAGAGCCACCAAGCCTACACACCAAGACAGACTCCAAATGAAAACGAACAAACACGACAGACAATAAGGGCAGCCACCAACAACTAAGTTTTCGTGGTGTGTGCAACACTAACCATAAGAAGTTTAAAAGTGAGGACTCATTAATCAAATCAGGACTTAAGATACTGATATGATGTGATGAGGGATTTTGTGAAAGCTTCAAGTAATAAAGCTTTGAGATTTTATGTTTAATCTGATAACATTGATTTCTTACCTGGCTCCTGTAATTACAGACAAATGAAACATTACAGCTATGGACTCCTTTTTTTGTGGTTTTCATTGACCTGTTGTGGGCAACAGACTGACAGGCAGGATACGCCTGCTGGTGCCTCTGTTGCTTCTTTGCTGACCGCCAATGGCATAATTGATGCAAATGGCAGACAATTGATGTCACGTTTCCGGCCACCTGTAGGATATGACCGCAAACCCGCCGGTGATGGGACATTTATCACATTTCTGCGTAATCTTCCGCTTAAACCTGCCGGTACCAAAGTCCGGTACTTTAACGGCGAAATCAAGAACGATGAAGTTTATGATGCAGTTGTCGATATGGAGATTACAGCTGATGACCTGCAGCAGTGTGCCGATGCGGCCATACGATTGTATGCAGAATATCTTTATTCCGTGCGGGCATTTGATAAAATTTCCTTTTCACTGACCAATGGTTTTTGGGTGGATTATACAAAATGGAGGAGTGGTTATCGTGTTTTGGTTGATGGCAATAAAACATCCTGGCAATTGACGGCCCCTCCGTCTGATTCGTACGCCGAATTCAGGAAATATCTGGATTTTGTTTTTATATATGCAGGCACATTGTCTCTGTCCCAAACCATGCTTAAAAAGCAGGTCCGAGACATCGCAGCAGGTGATGTTTTTGTACAAGGAGGGTCTCCGGGCCATGCTGTTATGGTGGTAGATATTGCCGAAAATAAAAAAGGTGAAAAAATATTTCTGCTGGCTCAAAGTTATATGCCGGCACAAGAAATCCAAATTCTTAAAAACAGAAATGATACTAAACTGGGCCCCTGGTACAATGCTGAAATATTTGATAAATTGTATACTCCACAGTGGACGTTTGATGTATCACATCTCAGAACCTGGTACTGAGGAAAATAGGTTCTCTAATTGTTTGCGGAATTAATACCTTTGTTGTTATATATTTACAATATCAGAAAATATTTGAATGTAATATGAAACACGTAAAAAATTATTTGGCTATACTTTTTATCTTTATCGGCCTGGCCTGCAATGGACAGCACTTTAAAATCGTTAACACATACAATACCTCTACGCTTAAAAAATCCGATTTTATTGAGCTGGTAGTGGGAGATACTAAAAAAGTGGAGGCGTGTTGCACCCGGCTTGAACTGCACGGAAATATTGTATCTGTAGACAGCGACAGCATCCTGTTCAATACTGATATTTTACATTTAACTTACGATTCGGGACGTGAGAAGACAGGCTATAGTGAGTGGTGTCAAATGGGGCAAACGAACAGGATAGCAAAAAAGGACATTCTCCGCCTCAACAAATACAAATCTGAAAAATCGAGAAAGGCAAAAAGCTCTTTATCTATAGCCGGTGGCATTCTCTTGTTTACAGGTCTTGGTACTGCATTGGGTTCTTTGGTGGTATCAGATAAGGAGGACAGAAAAAACCTATTGCTCGCCGGCGGAGTTCAGGTGGGCTGCGGTTTTATTATGGGTCTCGCCATTAAACCGGAATATTATAAATTTTCTGGTACTGAAAACCCGTGGAGGTTTGAATAAATCAATGTCCGGACTGAATCGTAAATTAATACCTCTGCCGGGACTCGTGCCGTAATCTTATGCCAAACCTTAATCTCAATTATAGATTTTATCGTAATATTACGGCGTAAAACGGATTTAACCTCATTGTTGTGCTTTAACCAAAACAAACATGGATTTTAAAAAATATGTACCATACCTGCTGCCCGTACTCCTGATTGTAGCCGTCAACATTTTCTATTTTCTGCCACAGTTTCAGGGCAAGGTTGTCAGACAGGGCGATACCATACAGCATATAGGCATGTCAAAGGAAGCCACCGACTACCGCGAAAAAACCGGTGAGGAAGCATTGTGGACCAATTCCATGTTTGGCGGTATGCCCACCTATCAGATCTCGGCTCGAAATAAAAACAATCTGCTGCAATATGTGGAAAAAAGTCTTCAGCTGTTTATCAGCCGCCCTGCAGGTTACTTTATAGCTGGCATGGTGGGTTTTTATATCCTTATGCTGTTGCTAGGTGTCAATCCGTGGCTCAGTTTACTGGGTGCTTTTCTGTTTGGATTTACGACAAACAGTATGACCCTTTATGAGGCGGGCCACAATTCAAAGCTCATGGCGATTATGACATCGGCACCAGTCATAGCCGGTGTTTTGCTTACTTTCAGAAAGAAATACCTGTTGGGGGGTGCTGTTTTTGGCCTTGCTCTTGGCATAAACATCGCCGCCAATCACCCGCAGATGACCTATTATCTGGGCTTGTGTATGCTGATTCTGGTAATCATAGAGTTTGTCAAAAGCATTCGCGAAAGGCAGATGGGTTCCTATTTTAAGGCATTGGCAGTGATGGCCGGAGTGTCTGTGCTTGCTTTGGGTTCGTCGGCATCCAAGCTGTGGACGACTTATGAATATACCAAAGCAACCATGAGAGGAGGCCAGGTGCTAAGCAGCGGTGACGGCCTTTCCACGTCTCAGACTGCCGATGCCAAAGGCGGTCTGGAGTGGGACTACGCTACCCAGTGGAGCAATGGCATAGGAGACCTCGCCGCTACCATCATACCCAAGGTGGTAGGTGGAGGCTCAGGTGAGTGGCTCGATGGCAAGTCAGATCTAGGCAAGGCAGTAGGACAGCGACAGCCTTTTCAGGCACCTATGTATTTTGGTTCCCTTCCTTTTACCAGCGGGCCGGCGTATTTCGGTGTGGTGGCATGTCTGCTTTTTATCCTGGGTTTGTTTGTAGTCAAGGGTGATGTAAAATGGTGGATCCTGAGTGCCGTGGTGCTTACTATAATTATGTCTATGGGCAAAAACCTGGAGTGGTTTAACAAACTGCTCTTTGACCACCTGCCGGTACTCAATAAATTCAGATCTCCGAGCTCAATACTGAGCGTCACAGCCATCTTCATACCTGTGTTGGGTGTGCTGGCCCTTTCTGAAATAAACAAGGCGAAAGACAAATCAGCGTTTATCAGGCCACTTCTTATTTCTGCCGGTCTCCTGGGCCTGGTATGTCTGGTCATGTGGCTTTTTGGAAGTTCGTTTTTGGATTATACCTCTCCCGGTGATGAGCAATACGCCCAGATCAAAGATATACTTATAAAGCAAAGAAAGTCGTTGTCAGCATCGTCAGCGGGCCGCAGCCTTTTGCTGGTGCTGCTGTCGGCGGCTGTACTTTTTGCCTATCTCAAGGACAAACTTAATTTTACCGTCATGGTGGCCCTCATCTCATTTCTGGGATTGTTTGACCTCATACAGGTAAGCAAAGGCTATCTGGACAAGAGAGACTTTGTATCTAAAAGTGCCTATAAAAACGAATTTCAGCCTCGCCCGGTTGACACGCAGATCCTCAAGGACCAGGATCCAGACTTCAGAGTTTTGGACCTTTCGGTCAATACTTTTAATTCCGCTTCAAGTTCATACTTTCACAAGACCATAGGCGGATACCATGCTGCAAAGCTTCAGAGGTATCAGGACATCATAGAAAGGCACATCAGCAACTCCAACATGAAAGTGTTAAATATGCTTAATACCAAGTATATCATAGAAAAAGCAGAAGACGGTACTGAAGCCGCTCGAATGAATCCTGCAGCTCTGGGCCATGCCTGGTTTGTCAACAGAATCATCATGGTGGACAATGCCAATGCCGAAATAGACTCGCTAAACAGTTTTGACCCTGCAGGCGATGCCGTCGTGCACTCTGAGTTTTCTGAAGCAGTAAAAGGACTCTCTCCATCAAAAAACGGAGCAATTGTACTGAAGAGCTACAGCCCCAATAAATTGGAGTACGAATACGAAACCCAGGGCGACCAGCTAGCCGTTTTTTCGGAAATATGGTACGGCCCCGATAAAGGATGGCAGGCATATATCGACGGCAAGCCGGCAGAACACATACGAGTCAACTACGTACTCAGAGGTATGAAGGTGCCGGGAGGCAAACACACGGTGACCTTCGAATTTAAGCCAAAATCGTATTATCTGGGCGAGACCATCAGCCTTGTCTGCTCAGGATTGCTGCTGCTGTTGTTAGGATATGTCATTTATTCATATCTTCGAAACAACAAAGCCGGTACTGTGGCCGCCGTCTGACAAAGGTATATGAAAAAGGTCCTCATCATCACGTATTACTGGCCGCCGGCCGGTGGAGGAGGGGTACAGAGGTGGGTCAAATTTGTACGATATCTTAGGGAGTTTGGCTGGGAGCCGGTGGTATATACCGTCTCAAACGGAGACTATCCCATCTTTGATGCGAGCCTGCAGGAAGAAGTGCCGCCGGGCATAGCCGTCTTAAAGCAACCCATCACAGAGCCTTATGGCATATATGCTCGTTTGACAGGCAAAAAGAAAGGCGAAAAAGTGGATGCTAATTTTTTATCGCAAGGCAAAAAACTGGGATGGAAGGAAAAACTGGCTGTCTGGGTCAGAGGAAATTTTTTTATACCCGATGCCAGATTTTTATGGATCAAGCCTTCCGTCAGGTATTTATCGGGATATCTTAAAGACAACATGGTGGATGCAGTCATCAGCACGGGGCCGCCACACTCCTGCCATGTCATAGCTCTGGGGGTCAAAAGGAAGTTTGGGTTGCCTTGGATCATCGACTACAGAGACCCCTGGACTCAGATAGATTATTTTGATGACCTCCGGTTGACAAGGTACGCCCGACACAGACATGAAACTATGGAAAAGTCGTGTCTGGATAACTGTGACGTCATAGTGACCGTAGGCAAAACCATGGCCGAGGACCTGGAAAGTATTTCATCGACCCGTAAGGTAGTCATCACCAATGGATATGACGAAGCCGATAGGGCAGGGGTGGGACAAGCCTCTGACGGGGAATTTTCGGTCGTGTACATCGGTACCATGAACGATGCCAGAAATCCCGAAGTACTCTGGAAAACACTTGCCGCCTTCAGGGATTCAGGACATCCATTGGCGGAAGCCATAAAAATAAAACTGGTAGGAAAACCCGAAAAGGTGGTATATGATTCGGTCAAAAAGTACGGTGTGGAGTCTATGGTAGAATTCGTCGGTTATGTCAGTCACAAAGAAGCCATCAGGGTGCAGAATACAGCCAGTGTGCTCCTGCTTGTAATCAACAGAACCTCAAACAACAAATCTATACTGACAGGCAAGATTTTTGAATACCTGGCCAGCGGAAGGCCGATCATCTGCCTGGGTCCTAAAGATGGTGACGCAGCGGAAATTATCGATACCTCTGGTGCCGGATGGATGGTAGACTACGATGATACTACACACCTGACCCTACTGCTTGAGGAATTGTACAACCGGTATAAACAGGGAACAGCAGACACACCGCTCAGAGGCATAGACAAGTACTCCAGAAAGTTTCTGACCGGAAGGCTGGCAACGCTGCTGGACGAAGTAACCACCAAAAAACAGATCATCGGATGAAAATAGTGACCATCGTGGGGGCACGGCCTCAGTTTATCAAGGCATCGGCACTGAGCAGGCGGATATTGGCCCAAGAAGCAATTAACGAAGTCCTGGTACACACCGGGCAACATTTTGATGACAACATGAGTGATGTTTTTTTTAGAGAAATGGACATACCTGCTCCAAAATATCATCTTGACATACACTCGTTGTCTCACGGTGCTATGACAGGAAGGATGCTCGAAGCCATAGAAATGGTGCTTGCTGAAGAAAAACCTGATTTTACGTTGGTCTACGGAGATACCAACAGTACGCTGGCAGGAGCCCTGGCGGCCAAAAAAATGCACATCAGGGTAGCACATGTGGAGGCGGGACTCAGGTCATTTAACATGGCGATGCCCGAAGAAGTCAACAGAATCCTTACCGATAGGATATCAGATTATTTGTTTTGTCCTACCCAGGTGGCTGTTCAGAATCTGGAGACAGAGGGATTCAGACATTTTCCATGCACCATCATCAACTGCGGTGACATCATGTACGAAGCCGCCTTGTATTACAGGGACAAATCAGCACACGAAAGCCGGATCCTCGATACACTGGGTCTGGTGGACGGACAATACATTCTGGCGACTGTGCACCGACAGGAAAATACGGACGACCTCATCAGGCTGCGAAGCATCATCCGTGCTCTTAACAAACTAAATGAAGAAACCCCGGTCGTCGTGCCCTTGCATCCCAGAACCCGCAAACTGCTGGACCATTACAGTCTTGTACCTCAGTTTACCGTAATAGAACCTGTCGGGTATATGGATATGGTGTCCCTTACCTCCCATGCCCGGCTTGTGCTTACAGACAGTGGAGGCCTGCAAAAGGAGGCTTACTTTTTCGAAAAGTACTGTGTGACCCTACGTGACCAGACTGAATGGACCGAACTGGTGGATGGTGGTTATAACATACTTGCCGGGGCAGACGAAGACAAAATTGTGGAGGCTGCGAGGACACTTATGGACAGGACCGGAAGTTTTGCAGCGGGAATGTATGGCGACGGAAACACATCAGCACAAATAATCCAGGCACTTAAAAAAGGTAGATAATCCAAATGTATCATCCTGACATTAGAGACTTTTCAACCTACGATTAGAAAAACGTGATTATATTTGTTGCTCATTTTCAGTCAGATTTTAAAAAAAGGCTTATGTCAGGGAAATTAAGATTGTGTGTTTTAGGCTTTGTTTTTATATTTTCCAATTCATTTTATACCGACAATATAGAAATAGGCTCAAGAATTGATGCGTTTAATGGAGTAAATGTCTACTACAACGGTCATGACTTTACGCATACCCGTGGCAGAAATGTGGCTCCTGACGGTTATAATCTGGGTCTGAAATACCAGTGTGTGGAGTTTGTCAAAAGGTATTACTACGAAGTCTATGGACACAAAATGCCCAATGCCTTTGGCAATGCAAAAGACTTTTTTGATAAAGGCCTCGAGGACAAAGCATTTAATAAAAAAAGAGGGTTGATGCAATACCGCAATGTCAGAGAATATGAACCCAAAGTACATGACATTCTAGTGTATGACGGCTACGAAGGCAACAGATTTGGTCATGTGGCCATCATTTCAAAGGTAACAGACGAAGAGGTAGAGATTATCCAACAGAATATGGGCACAAAGACAAGGCTCAGGATACCACTGGTGAAGTTCTATCAGTACTGGACCATAGCAGACTACAATATCCTGGGCTGGCTGCGGAAGGAAGACTGATTAATTTTAATAACCCGTGTTTGAGCCTGATTCTGTTTCCCATCCTTTGTTGGTTTATTTCCCATCCTAACCCTGCCATGCAAGGGAAGAGGCACTTAGGAGTATCATCATGCGTAGCCCAGGGCTTCAGCCCGGGGTATAAAGGCCCAGAAAAAAGAAGCAGGGCTTTAGCCCTGAAGGTACGTAATTAATCAGTGCTTGACCACCCGGAACACCCGGATGTCCGCATCATTTAACAGCCGCACCGTATAGGTACCCGAAGAAAGGTTTGACAAATCCAGACTGTTGTTGCCTGGTTCACCCAAAGTTTCTGAAACCAGTCTTCCCGCAGCATCGATCACCCTTACTGAGCATTCTTCACCAAGTGTAAAGCTTACATGTCCCGTAGTAGGGTTAGGGTGCATCTCGATATTGCGAAGAGTAGAAAAACGAACTTTTCTGGTTTCGGTACGGTGGCTGCCACCATCAAAATCTTTCTGGTTGAGTCTGTAATAATTGATCCCGGCTTGAGGTTTATTATCGGTCCAGGTATAACTGATCTCTTTTGAAGAATTGCCATGACCCTTTACAAAACCAATCATATCCCAGGATATTCCGTCCGTACTCCGTTCGATCTCAAAGCCATCGTTGTTGGTTTCTGAGGCAGTGGACCAGAAGAGGTCGACGGATTTGTTATTGGTCTTTAAATAAAAAGAGAGCAATTCAACAGGTAAAACGACAAAACCAGAGGTAATAGGTGTCTGGTTAATTCTCAACAGATCATGACTGTCCCACCCGGGTGTCAAGGACAAACCATCATTAATTATTTCCAAATGGATCGTCCGCCCATTAGTAAAAGGTTGTGTCGAATTGTACACGATATATATGCGGGTACAATTATTATTCAGTGGTACATTGATATTATCGGAGCCATAAACATTATCAGAATTGCTTCCCGAATTTGACCCCAATAATGTTCCCTGCAATGTTTCATTTCCATTAAAAGTCTCGCTCCCCGTGGAATTTTCATAATACAACTTGAAGGCATCATTTGCAATATCACTGCCTTCCAATGCAGTGCCGGCATTAGTAAAAAACAGCCTTCGTAAATGTGT
>JAKQGD010000541.1 GCA_029573365.1 Bacteroidota bacterium
TGGGTAGTGTGTGCTGCAGCGATGTGGCACGGGCTGGGGTGTGCAAGCTCGGGTACACTGACAGGAGGAAGCAAGGACACCGCCCCGCCTGTGCTGGACACTGTAAGGTCGCCTGTGCCACGGCAGACCAATTACAGGCCGCGGGAACTTACCTTTTATTTTGATGAGTTTGTGGAGGTCCGGGACCCGATAAAGCAGGTGCTCGTGTCTCCGCCCCTCACTTATATACCCAGGGTGCAGCAAAGAGGCAAAAAAGTGACCTTCGCCTTTGATGACAAGGAAGTGCTCCGCGACAATGCGACGTATACCATCAATTTTGGGGAGGCCATTATCGACTATCATGAGGGCAACAAACTGCAGAATTTCAGTTTTGTTTTTGGCACGGGCCCTTATATCGATAGTCTAAATATCAGGGGCAGGGTGGCCGACGCCAAAAACGGTGAGGGCGAGGCAGAGATGGTGGTGCTGCTGTACGACAATCTGGCGGATTCGGCTATTTATCTGGAGAAACCTTTTTACTTCGCCAAGCCGCAGAAATCAGGGGATTTTACGTTTTACAACATTAAAAACGACACTTTCCGCATCGTAGCCATCAAGGACGAAAACCTCAACTATCGTTACGACCCTGCTACCGAAAAGCTGGCCTTTCTGGATACATTGATCGTATTGGATGCCTCGTTTGACAAAGCTGTCGAGCTTACTGCTTCGCAGCCGGTTACTGCCCTGGCCGTACAGGCTGCCAATAGCCGTACGTACGGCAAAATAAATGTGCAATGTACGGCTACACCAGGCGATGTAGTGGAGTTTTCGTTTTCGGAGGCTGATATAGAAGGTTTTGCCGAGATCTCAGGAGACTCGGTCAATGTCTATTACGACACGCCGAGGGATTCGTTTTTTATGTATATGCTGGGAGATACTATCAAGGTCAAACCCAAGGGCAAGGCTGAGCTGTTGCGAAAAAACAAGCTTAAACGCAATTTTACCGCCAGCAGTGTACCGGTGCTGCCAGGCGACTCGCTGGTGGTGGCTTTTAACTTTCCTCTGGCTCCCCTCAGTGCAGGCTCTGTCATACTGTCTGACACGATAGGAGCCCTGGATGACGTGGACATATCGCTGAGCCGGGATCATAAAAAAGTGATCGCACGTTATGACTGGCTGCCTGGCGAAACATATGACCTCCGGATAGACAGCGGTGCCGTAAAGAGTATCTATGGCCAGGCCAATGACAGCATAGGACAGACCTTTGCTATACTGACGGCCGACAAGACTGCTGCACTCCGCATCATCATGTCGGAGCTCGATACGGGCAGCACATATATAGTCCATGTGCTACGCAATAATGTGAGGATAGCCTCCCAGACCACTGTAGGCAGCGATACCCTCACCATAAACATCAAGGGCCTGGTGCCCGACAAATACGATGTGGAGGTCATAGGCGATAAAAATGGCAATGGAAAGTGGGACCCCGGAAATTATTCCACAAAAACACAACCCGAACCCTACCGTTTTTTTAAAGGGGACAGACTCCGCGAAAACCGAGAAACAGAAATGCCGCTTTCGCTCAAAGTGACTCCTCCTAAACAAGGCGGTGAACCAAAGAACCCACTGCAGGGTTTACAAAATCAGAATAAAGGAAGACAATAAAGATAAGATATGATATTCAGGTCTGACAGTCTGGTCAAGGTATACGGTAGGAGAGAGGTGGTTCGCTCCGTTTCCATCCATGTGGACCAGGGCGAGATCGTGGGCCTGCTGGGACCCAATGGTGCCGGCAAGACCACCACGTTTTATATGATGGTGGGTTTTGTGCAGCCTACATCGGGTCATGTATTC
>JAKQGD010000573.1 GCA_029573365.1 Bacteroidota bacterium
GGGATGTTGTTGATGGAGGAACCGTTCATGCCGTTGCTCCATGAGTAACTGAGAGAGCCTGATCCACCGGATGCCGAAACGCTCAGGGCTCCGTTATTGCCGCCGCCACAGGTTACATTAGTCTGCGAAGTAAGGTTTACATTGATGGGTGGTGGGCCGGCAAGAACAAACTGAGGTGAATTGAGGAAATACCCGTTGAAGTCTGTCACCTTACATGTATAGGTGCCAGGGGATGCATTGGTGAGTGTGGGTGTGGTAGCACCGTTTGACCATTGGTATGTCTTGTTTGAATATCCTCCGGTTACATTCAGGTTGACAGAACCATTGTTATTACAAAGGGGCTGCTGAATAGCGGGGTTCATAGCCATATCAAACGATTGGAAAAGCCAGTTTTGCCATCCTAAAAGTGTAGGCTGTCCTACTTCCCATATTCTTTTATCATTGGCGTTTATAGCATAAAATGTAGGGAAATAAGAAATCTGGTAGGCTGTTTTAATAGCATTCTGGCCAATGGCTGACAGGTCTACAATTGGATACGGTGTACCTGCAACCCAGTTGCCCTGGGTACCGCCATTTGGACCTACACACCCAGACGGACCATACAGACAGGCAGTGTTGTTGTTGTTTTCTGCTTCAAAGAAAAAGACCATAATCTCATTTGTACCGGGAGGGCCAAACTGATTATAAAGGTCGGTAAGTCTGTGTGTGTTGTGATAATTCCAACATGGACCACACCATGTAGCAGAAAAATCCAGCACAACGTGCCGTCCGGAATTAAGGATAGAGTAGAGATTGTGTGTATTGCCGTTGAGGTCAGTAACAGTCCAGTCAGGGGCAATACTGCCGTCCGGCAACTGTGCACTTACGGGCAACCCAAACATAATAAGCATAAAAAATGCAAGTAAAATGTTCTTCATTTTCTTTGGTGTTTTGTTAATTGATAAAAATTAATAAAAAATAGAAAAACATATTACCACAAAAAAATTTTATGGCTCTTTTT
>JAKQGD010000007.1 GCA_029573365.1 Bacteroidota bacterium
TCCTAAGGTGACTTCATGTGATTTGCCAAGTGATTATGAAGACAATATATCCTTTTGCACAACCGGAGGCCTCGGTCTCAAAGGTCCGACTGCAGCACCGGTCAGCCCGGACGTCCCGACATCAAACGTCATTTCAATATACAGCGATACTTATCTAAATGTGGCAGGTACAGATTTTAACCCTGCCTGGCAGCAGTCCACTGATGTCAGCGAAATAAATTTTGCGGGAAACAATGTGCTCAAGTATGCCGGACTCAATTATCAGGGGACACATTTTGGATCCAACCAGGATGTATCCGGCATGAATTTTTTGCATGTCGATATCTGGTCAGCAAACTCCACGGCTCTCCACGTTTTCCTTATTTCACCGGGACCTGTGGAGACGGCATACAAGCTGAAAGTGCCCACTTCCGGCTGGACCGGGATAGACATTCCTCTAAACATGTTTGCTCCGGTAAATCTTTCAAACGTGATTCAGTTTAAATTTGAAGGAAACGGAGATGTTTATATTGATAATTTGTATTTTAAAAAATAAGCTCTTAAAACATAAAGTCAGATGAAGTTAGTAGCAGAGGAATCAACATTGGAGATGACGGACCTGGATGGTCAGACTTATATAAAGATGTCAGGCTATGACGCTTTACGGCCTTTTTTTATGAGTATAGTAAGCAATTCCGATCACTGGCTTTTTGTATCCTCCAATGGAGGGATTACAGCCGGCCGAAAAAATGCAGACTCTGCACTTTTTCCTTATCAGACAGATGACAAGGTGACCGAATCTGTCAGCAATACCGGAAGCAGAACCATTTTCAGGATTAAAGACAAAGACCATATTACATCAGTATGGGAGCCCTTTTCGGTTTGTGATTGTAAAGAATTCGAAATCAAAAGAAACCTGTATAAAAGCATTTATGGCAACTCTGTCATTTTTGAGGAACAGAACCACACCCTGGGATTGGTTTTTTACTATAAGTGGCAGAGCAGCCAGAAATATGGTTTTGTAAAATCATCCCATCTTAAAAATACTGGAACAGAAGAGGTAATCTGTGACTTGCTGGATGGAATCCAGAATCTGGTTCCATATGGTGTGGACAGTAATCTGCAGAACGCTCTTAGTAACCTAACAGATGCGTATAAAAGAAATGAAATCGACGCCGATAGTGGAATGGGAGTCTTTGCACTGAGTGCCATTATTGTGGATAAGGCTGAGCCAAGTGAAGCCTTGAAAGCCACCGTTGCGTGGTCGGCCGGCCTCAAAGATTGTAGCCATCTGCTTTCTTCGGCACAGGTTAGCCGGTACAGGCATAACCAACAGATACAAGCCGAGTATGATGTAAAAGGAGAAAAAGGGGCCTATTTTGTGTCTTCTCAGATTTCAATCCAGCCTGGAGAATCCAGGGAATGGTTGATCATCGCCGACGTAAACAAAAGTTACGGTCAACTGGCCGCGTTAAGGAAAGAAATTATTGAGCACAAAAATATTATAGAGGCAATCAAAGATGACATAAACCTGGGTACTCAGGAACTGAAAACTCTGGTCGCTGCTGCGGATGGATTTAGTTTTACTGCTGATGAAAGGAGGGATGTAAGACATTTTTCCAATGTCCTTTTCAATATCATGCGTGGAGGTGTTATTGACAACAATTACACTCTGGATAAATCAGACCTGCATGAATACTATGTAGGTGCCAATAATACACTCACTAAAACATGGGATTGCTTTTTAGATGGATATTCTGGCCAAATTAGTTACAAGGATTTGATAATCAATGCTATAGAATCAAATAATCCGGATCTTATACGACTTACATTCGAATATCTTCCATTAAAATTCAGTCGAAGGCATGGCGATCCAAGCAGGCCATGGAACAGATTTAACATACACCTCAGCGACGAAAATACCCAAAGAAAAGTTCTGAATTATGAAGGCAACTGGAGGGATATTTTCCAAAACTGGGAGGCTTTGGCATATTCTTATCCTTTCTATCTGGAAGGTATGATTTTTAAATTTCTGGATGCCTCGACTTTTGAGGGCTACAACCCATACCGAATTTTTAAGAAGGGCATCGACTGGGAAGTAATCGAACCTGATGACCCGTGGTCTTATGTAGGTTACTGGGGCGACCATCAGATTATCTACCTGCTTAGATTGCTCGAATTATTACACAAAACAAATCCTGTAAGCTTGCTTGAGACACTGGATAAAAATTGGTTTGTTTATGCAGATATTCCTTACATCATAAAGCCCTATGATGAAATCATACACGATGCAAAAAACACCATCTTATTTGATCATAAAAGAGACCATGAGCTCAGGGCCAGGATAAAACACATGGGTGCCGACGGCGTCATCCTGCAGGCCAAATCCGGGCAGATGCACCATGTAACCTTTCTAGAAAAAATTCTGGCCACACTCCTCTCAAAGATGTCAAATTTTATACCGGATGGAGGTATCTGGATGAACACTCAAAGGCCCGAATGGAACGATGCCAACAACGCACTGGTGGGCAATGGTGTGTCCATGGTAACTTTGTATTATATCCACAGGTTTATTCTTTTTTTTGACGATATCCTGGCAGAAAGCAATCTTTCAGAAACTGAGCTTTCGACCGAACTGGCAGAATACTACAAGCACGTTAAAACTGTGTATGCAGATAACATGTCATTGCTTGAAAAGGAACTGACTCCGGCCGACCGCAAACAATTTACAGACCGCCTCGGCAGGGCGTCGTCGGATTACAGGAGCAAAATATACGCAGAGGGTTTTAGCGGATCAAAAATAAACATCGACATTTCTGATATCCGCATGTTTATCGGTATGCTCAGAAAATTTGTCAAAAAATCAATCACGGGCAATCAGAGAAAAGACCATCTTTACCATGCCTACAATCTGATGACTTATACCGCACAGGGAATTACTGTGGAACATCTGGATGAATGCTCGAAGGCCAGGTGGCGGTCCTGAACTCGGGTGTCCTGGATTCCAAAGAGGTTTTCAGCCTATTGGATGCCTTGAGAAACAGCAAACTGTACAGGGAAGATCAGCAAAGCTACATTCTTTATCCCAACAAATCGTTGCCCGGGTTTTTTAGTAAAAATGTCATTCCCAAGGCCTATGGCGACAGTTCTGCTTTGATTCAAAAACTGGTGCACACAGGAAATACCGCCATTATCGAAAAAGACGTTGACGGCAACTATCATTTTAACGGTCGACTACGTAATGCCGGTGAGCTGAAAATGGCTCTGGAAAAAATCCGGATGGCCGACTTTGCCGATTTTGAAGTGGAGAAAAAAAGTCTGCTGGATGTGTATGAGCAGGTATTTAAGCACAAGGCTTTTACCGGTAGGTCAGGTACTTTTTTTGCATATGAGGGTCTGGGTTCCATCTACTGGCACATGGTTTCCAAGCTTTTGCTTGTAGTACAGGAAAACCTCATCAGCTTTCTTGCTGACGAAAAAAACTCGTCTGTTTGCGAGAAAATCAAAGAGCATTACAAACAAATATATGAGGGCATAGGTGTACATAAAACACCTAAGGAATATGGGGCATTTCCTACGGATCCGTATTCTCATACTCCCATCCATAAGGGTGTACAGCAACCCGGCATGACAGGGCAGGTAAAAGAAGATTTACTGACTCACTGGGGTCATATGGGTGTGTTGCTAAACGATGGATGTATCAGGTTTTGCCCATACTTGTTGACAAAAGAACTTTTTTTAAGCTCTGACAGGGAAACTGAGATTTATAGCCTGAACGGCAATACAAACAAATACAAGCTTAATAAGGGACAGTTGTTGTTTACATATTGTCAAGTGCCGATTATTTACGAAATTGCAGGCAAAAGTCTCATAGAAATTCATTTCAATGATGGTAAGATTGGCCAGGTCCATTCAGAAATGCTAGACAGGGAAACAAGTCTTGATATTTTTGGCCGCAAAGGCAATATAAGACATATAAAGGTATTTTTAGACAATAATATTATGGATAAAACCTAAAGGCCGTTCCTTATGAAATATGCAATGTACATTTGGATCTTCACTTTTTTTATTGTGGTTTCTTGCCATGAAAAACACCGTCCGGATGTGAGGAACAAATCGGCAGCTCAAATATTGGGAAATCCTACTTACCATGCGATAAGCTATGGAGGATACAGAGAAACCAGCAGAGACATACAGCCAACCATTGCTGAGCTGAAGGAAGATTTAAAAATCCTGCACTCTATGGGCATCAGGATTTTAAGAACCTATAATGTACATCTGGCAGAAGCCGCAAACCTGTTGGCGGCTATCAGGGAAATGAAAAAGGAGGACCCTGATTTCGAAATGTACATGATGCTTGGGGCATGGATCGATTGTAAAAATGCATGGACTAATCTTCCCGTTGACCATAACGCCGAAAGTGAAAGGAATGAAACAGAGATAAACCGTGCCGTAGAACTCACCAATCAATACCCGGATATCGTTAAAATCATAGCTGTAGGAAATGAAGCTATGGTCAAATGGGCCGCAAGTTATTATGTGCAGCCATCTGTCATCCTTAAATGGGTAAATCATTTGCAAACACTCAAAAAAGAAGGGAAACTGCCTAAAGACCTTTGGGTGACCAGCTCTGATAATTTTGCTTCATGGGGTGGCGGTGGCAGCGAGTATCATGTGGAAGACCTGAATAATTTGATCCGTGCTGTAGACTATATATCGATGCACACTTATCCGATGCATGATACACATTACAATCCTGACTTTTGGGGCATCAAACCTTCTGAGGTATCGTGGACGGATAAACAAAAAATAGATACTGTAATGGTTAGGGCCAGGGACTATGCCGTATACCAATATAATAATGTTGTCAAGTACATGAAATCTCTGAGCGTAGACAAACCGGTACATATAGGAGAAACAGGCTGGTCGTCATTTTCAAATTATAACTACGGAGATGACGGGTCCAGAGCGTGCGATGAATATAAATCTGCTCTATACTTTAAACTCATCAGCGAATGGAGTGACAAGAATAATGTATCTTGTTTTTATTTTGAAGCTTTTGATGAACAATGGAAGGATGCCAAAAACCCTCATGGTTCCGAAAATCATTTTGGTTTGATAAATCTTAAATCTGAGGCGAAATATGTACTCTGGGATTTGGTAGACAAGGGTGTATTCAAAGGGTTGACAAGAGACAGCATGCCCATAACAAAAACATTTGGAGGTAACTTCGATTCACTTTGGAAAAGTATTAAAGTTCCACCGGTAAACGACACCCTTAAACTATATAAATGATGATAGAATGCAACAATCAGCTAATAAGGATAAAGTATTTATAATGACAGACGTAGTGTTCATCGACCCAACTGTAAAATACTTAGGA
This sequence comes from Bacteroidota bacterium, assembly GCA_029573365.1. Taxonomy (GTDB): domain Bacteria; phylum Bacteroidota; class Bacteroidia; order Chitinophagales; family Saprospiraceae; genus OLB9. The sequence goes on from JAKQGD010000007.1 coordinate 5,363, forward strand.
ATAAAAATCAAATATTAAAGCATATGTCAACGCAAAACAAAACAACAATGCATCAGGTGCCCATGGGCTATAAAATAGCTTTTGGATTGGGCATGTTAGCTAATCAGATGTTTCCGGCTGCACTCGGTATTTTTATGGTAGTACTTGTAAAAGGACTGGGGTTTCCTGCCTGGATGTGGGGCATACTTTTTTTTCTGCCGCGTCTATTTGACGCCATTACAGATCCTATCATGGGTTTTATCACCGACAATACCCGGTCAGTATGGGGTAGAAGAAGACATTATGTTTTTATAGGAGCGATTATAACTGGCTTATCATTTGTAGCCATGTGGCAACTCCATGAGAGCAGTGGCATCAATTATAATTTTGTCTACTTTTTGTTGTGGTCTTTTGCTTTTTATCTTGGCCTTACCATTTTCAGTGTGCCTTTTGTGGCCATGGGATATGAAATGAGCGATAACTATCATGAAAGAACCAGTATCATGGCAGTGGCACAGTGGATCGGTCAGTGGGCATGGGTGATTGCTCCGTGGTTTTGGGTAGTGATGTATGATAAAGACTGGTTTCCTGATCCGGCATCTGCTACGCGGCTACTTGCGATCTGGGTGGGTTTAGCATGCATGATATTAGCAATGATACCCGCTGTTTTTATCAAAGCCAACTCCACCAAAGACGACCATTCCCTTGTCTCTTTGACCATGAAGAACCTTGGACTGGGGGTTAAGGAAATTTTAAATGGTTTTAAAGAGGCATTCAAAATCCCACAATTCAGAAAGATATGTTTTGCCACATTTTTTATTTTTAATGCTTTTAATACTATAGCCAGTTTTTCATTTTTTATAATTGTTTATTATTTGTTTGATGGAAATGCGGATGCAGCCGGCTTATGGCCTACATTATTTGGTTGCCTGGGTGCCCTTGCTACCACATTTATTGTCATACCTGTTGTGACCCTGATGTCTAAAAAAATGGGTAAGAAAAAAGCTTTTATGTTGTCTCAGGGAATTTCCCTTTTTGGCTACATCCTGTTCTGGTTTTTATTTATACCGGGCAAACCATATATGTTTATTTTCGCTTTACCATTTTTTTCTTTTGGAATTGGAGGTTTGTTTACCATCATGATGTCCATGACTGCCGATGTATGTGATCTTGACGAATTAAACAATTACAAAAGACGTGAAGGGATTTTTGGTGCCATATACTGGTGGATGGTAAAATTTGGCTTTGCCATCGCAGGATTGCTTAGCGGATTGATCATGTCATTTATACAGTTTTCTCCCGATACAGCCACACAACCTGAAGGGGCTATCACAGGGTTACGCTTGTTTTTTTCCGGAATCCCCATCGCGGGTACCATGATTGCTATGTGGCTGATGAAGGATTATGATATATCTGAGCAGAAAGCAAATGATGTCAGGATTGCACTTGAAAGCCGGATGGCACTTAAATCCTGAAGTTAGTCGGTCTGACAAAAGTGTGGGAACATAATATCAGGGCCTGACGCTTTCTTCGTCAAGGACTTCGACTACTCTTTCGAAATATTCAAGGGCTCTTTCAGGAGTTCTGCCTATGGATACAAGCCCCAGCTTACCGAATTGCGACAAGGCACTGATAAGGTGAAACATCACTCCTTCTTCGCGGGAGTGGTCATAATGTAGTCCGTGGTACATAGCTATGTCTATAAGGTCCAGAGGAGTCATGCCTTTGTACCTTTCTTTCTGCAGATTATCGGTGGCATAGTAATACCTTTTTGACCCGTCACTGACGCTGAAAGTTCCATCTTCAGGGTCGTATGTGCCATTGGTGAGGAATTGCAGCATCAAAAAGGGATGTGTTGTTCCTCCTTTTCTCAGATTGATTTCGAGGGCGTAGTGCTGCCAACCGCCATCTGTCAGTACACTCATAAAATCTATGCCAAAACGACCCAGCACACCGGCATCTCTCAGCAGCTCGGCTACCCGGGTGGCCAGGGCAGCTATTTCACGGGCATAGTTGAGGTCGGCCGGAAATGTGGCTCCCAGATATACCTGTCCGCTTTCACCACCCAATACCTGGTCATGGGTCGAAATGATCTTTATCTCGCCACAGGGATTGATACGTACCTGGACCGACGGTGAGGTGACCAACTTGCCACCGTCAATAAATTCTTCAACAATGCCTCCGGTTTTTATAAACTTATTGATAAATTTGGTATACGACAACTTCCGGGCCACTATTTTGAGGTTTTTAGATAAGTTTTCAGACAGCCAGCTTCTCAGATGCCTTGTATCTGCCGGTGCATTTTTATAACTGAATACGGCGTTGCCATCACCAGAAAAGCCGTTTTCCATCTTAATGACAGCCCGGGCCAATTCTTGATTTTGTAATTTTAACCGGAACAGGGCTTCGACGATGTCCTCTTCAGTAGTGAGATTTTCGTAACCATCCGGAAGAGGAATGCCACTCTGTCTGAAAAGTTCTCTGCTCCCGCTTTTTGTACCCAACCAGTTCAGGCCGGGGTCACATCCGTAAATGGGTACATCGAGTTGTAAAGCCAGTTGTTTTTCTGACTCGGTGACATTAAAAAAAACAAGGTGTGCGGGATTGCCCTGGATACTGTTTTTTATCCTTTTGATGAGCCTTGGCCTTCTAAGTACCTTATCGGTCAATGCCACATTACCTGCATCATAACAACTAAGCATAGTGAGTCGCTGTTTTGCATGATGGGCCGTAATGCCGGGCAGAAAGTGCAGGTAATAATCCACGATGATGGGCGATATCGGCACGCTGGTGACAAATGTCAGTTTTGTAGCCGGCATTTTGAGCAGCATCAGCATACAAAGCATCCGCTCTTCATAATAAAAGTGGCCTTTTATCTTGGATAGAATCTGCTGATCTAGTGTTAGACTGGGTATTACGATTATACTACGCGGTGCCAGATGGTCATCGAATATCTCGCAATATTGCTCTCTGAACTGCTGCTGCAACAATCCAAAAGCGGAATCTTTCGACGATATGCTGGCAGGCTCTTCAGGCATTTATCCGCATTTGTTTATTGTGCTAAATTATGGGATTTTTATCACAAGCCGTCTGATATAAATCATCAAAAGTGCTGATAAAAGTATTGTATTTTAAAATAAAATCAGTGGAAAGTTTCAAAAAAGTATAAATTGTAAACTAATATTGGTCTGCTAAATATCACAGGAGCGTCTGCTTTAAACGGGTTTCTTTTCTTTTCGGACAAGAGTTGTTACCTTTGATACCACAAATTTTTCCCTTACCGGGGATTAAAACCATAATGTATGCAAAGTTTTATTTATGTAAATGACCAAAGCGACTTTACCATTTACAATATACCGTTTGGTGTATGCGATAAAGCCGGCGATACGGCCATTTGCACGAGGGTAGGTGATGTAGTTGTCGACCTCAGCGAATGTGAACGAACAGGCATTTTTGAGAATTTGGCATTGCCTGAGGGAATTTTCCGGAGGCAGTATTTGAATGACTTTATCGCTCTGGGCAAAAATGTGACCCGTGAAGTGAGGCTCCGACTTCAGGCGGCTCTGACCAGGGGAGGAAGGCTGGACAACGACATTTTCCGCGAATCCGCCATTTTTATCCCGGCGGACGATGTACATATGCTGTTGCCAATACAGATAGGTGATTATACAGATTTTTATAGCAGCCGCGAACATGCTACAAATGTAGGTATCATGTTCAGGGACCCTGCCAATGCCCTGTTGCCCAATTGGCTGCATCTTCCCGTAGGTTATCACGGGCGGGCATCCTCGATAGTAGTTTCCGGTACTGAGATCAAAAGGCCAAAAGGACAGACCATGCCTGAAGGTGCTGACAGCCCAGTTTTTGGCCCCACAAAACAACTGGATTTTGAACTGGAGATGGCCTTTGTTGTGGGCAAGGATACCTCGCCTGGCGATTCCATATCTACATCGGAAGCGGAAGACTACATTTTTGGGCTTATGCTTTTTAACGATTGGTCGGCCCGGGACATTCAGAAATGGGAGTATGTGCCGCTGGGTCCGTTTCTGGCTAAAAATTTTGCTTCTACTTTGTCGCCATGGGTGGTAACGCTTGAAGCTATGGAACCTTTCAGGGTTTCGGGACCGGTTCAGCAACCCGCAGTGCTACCTTATCTGCAGTACTCAGGAGATAAAAATTATGACATACATCTGAGAGTGGATATCGAGCCGTCAAATGGTCCTGAAAAGACGGTTTCTGTTTCTAATTTCCGATATATGTACTGGAATATGTGTCAGCAACTGGCACACCATACTGTCAACGGCTGCAATGTAAGGGTAGGGGACCTTATGGCATCAGGTACCATCAGCGGCCCTGCCCCGGATTCCTATGGGTCCATGCTTGAAATTGCATGGAAAGGCACCAAACCGGTGCAGATGCCGGATGGCAGTGAAAGAAAATTTATCCTCGACGGCGATACAGTAAGGATGAGGGCCTGGAGTGAAAAGAGCGGCATCAGAGTCGGATTTGGACCTTGTGACGGCAAAATCCTGGGTTGATGGTTATTTTTTGTCCTTATCCTTGAGCAGCTCGGGATGTTTGTTTTGAAACCTCTTTAATCTGGGTATGCTCACAGCACGGATATATCCCTGTTCCGGATTGAACCTTTCGTAATCCTGGTGGTAGTCCTCGGCAGGATAAAAGCCTGTGTACCGCTCCAGGGTTGTGGCTACGGGACGTGAGTAAATGCCGCTTTCATTGATTTTCTTAATGGCTGCTTCGGCCATCTTTTTTTCTTCTTCTGAAGTGTAGAATATAGCTGACCTATATTGTTTGCCTCTGTCGGGGCCTTGTCCGTTGACTGTGGTAGGATCCTGGCTGTCAAAAAACACCATGAGCAGCGTCTCATATTTTACCAGGCCGGGATTGTAATACACCAAAACGGTCTCAGCATGGTCTGTTACTCCGGCACTAACCTTTTCGTAGGTGGCATCTTCGGCCTTGCCGCCCGCATACCCTGAGACCACTTCGCCCACACCGATCACAGACTCGAATACGGCTTCCACACACCAAAAACAACCGCTGGCAAAATATGCTTTTTTCAAGCCTGAGGTATCTGCCATTAGTTTTTTTACTCGTTCGGCCTGGGGTGTGGGTGTGGCTGGCGTGATGTGTGGCTTCTGCCCGCAGGACAGGAAGCCGATGACAAGTATTGTGGACAGGATGTTTAAAAGCATAATTGACAATGATGATTTGCTTTAAGCAACAAAAAGTAAGGTCATACGGTTTACAGTTCTATCTCAGCAATCAGTCCACCGGTACCGGAAACATAATATTTGCCATTGTGTATTACGGCGTCATAAATATCTTCATCAGTGGGCAACTTATACTGCTGCCATGTTTTGCCAGCATCATCTGATCTCCACAACCGGCCAAGGTTTCCTGTTATAATCAGTTCACGGGTGTCTGTGCCTGTTATTTTTCTGAATGAATTGGTTCCGTTGCCTCCTATTTTGATGTCCGGTTTGTGCCATGTTTGACCCCCGTCAGTAGTTTGTAGCATGGTTCCGTTGTAGCCGATAATCCACCCGGTGGTGGAGTCCATAAAGTGGATAGAAGCAAAAAAATCACCGTCATAAGGCAGTATTTTCCAGGTGTGTCCGTTGTCGTCGGAGAGCATCACATTGCCCCAGCCTGCTGCGATGTATCGGCGGTCTGATACTCTTTTTACATCTGATATTTCGAAGTCAAAATACAATGCTGTATCTATGACTAAATCTCTGTTGAGCAGATACGTATATCCCCGGCCATAAGATTTGCCACCTGAAGTTAGATAGCCGTTTTCGGTACTTATGATATTGTGGAGGATATCCCAGTGACTTAGTCTGTGGAATTGCCACCTGGGATCGCCGGGACTGCCTGTAAAGAGATATCCGTCGGCACCTGTGGTCAGCAGCCTGCCCTGACTGTCCCTCAAAAGACTAAAAAGACCTTTATTGGATATGGAATCAACCTGCATTATATCAGAAGTTGCCGTGCCTGAGACACATATGCCTCGTGTCCAAACGTAACCTCCGACAGCGGTCAGCCTGCCGTCAGGTGTGATGTCCAGATCATAAATGATGTCTGATGTCCCCGTAGTTTTGGTTTTGAAAGAAACGACGTCGTCAGGGGTGGTACACGCTACGACACAGACAATAAAAATGCAGGAGAGTGCCCTCCACATGACTTATTTTTCGGGACCTATGACTGATCTGCTGAAAACAGGGAAAGCCACGCTGCCGTAATGCGAAAAACGGTTAGAATGTTTGAGAGGTGACTGATAGCCGGCCAGAAATCCTGTAAGCAGTGTCTTAACTGTTTCGTAATTCATGTTTTTTGAATTGGGCTTGGGATAAAAGGCAATAAAATCTATCGTCCCGTCTTTGTCCCAGAATACATTAAACCAAAGTTTTACGCCCTTGAGGTCAACATTGTTTTTAGTGGAGTAATCCTCAATGTCCTTCATAAGCATGGTCCAGTTGTCGTATGCCAGTTCCATGTTGTTATTGCAAACTTCAAAAAGCATGGCATTGTAATTACGAACCATTTTTTCGTAGTCGCCTTCGTCCTCTCCAATAAAAAATACTGTGCGTTTTGTGTCTGCGGCATTGCTCTTTTTTTGTGACCAAAGGCCGGCCACAGGCAATATCAAGCAAAACAAAACAAGGATGATCTTAGGCATTGTTGTACGGAATTAATATTTCAACAACGAAAATACCAAAATTATTGCAATTCCAACTTTTTTATGGAATTATTAAATTTTTTTTAATCTCATCAGCCGAGTCGTAAAGGTCCAGTTCAGGACAAAGTGTGCAAATAAACTAAGTTCTCTGAAGTTCCGATGGCTTTGTGTCCCGGGTCAGATATCCGCAGATATGAGTGTATTTTTACGGCTATATCTTAAAAACGCCTCAAAGGCTGTAAAAATGACCGATGAAAACAGGACTGTACTTATGAGTGAGGGTATAAAAAACGGCCAGGCTGCAGTATAACAGGTCACGAGCCCGCTGATGTCACGTGAGTAATTGCTGTGTGATGACAGCCAGGCACCAAAATTGGTTACAATAAAGAAGATGACCGAGCTGCTCAGGGCAGCCATGAGTACCGATCCTGCATTGACTTTTTTAAGCAGGTGGCTGCTGGCCAGGGCGATCAGGATCAGGGCAAGGGCGGTATAAATCATGTAGTCGCTAAACCACACAAAACCTTCCTGCTCGGTAAAAAACCCTCTTTGTGTCGTGTTATTGATGACCAGGTCAGACAAAAGCAGCATGATGATGGGCATAAGATAAGCCAGGTACCTTCGGACAAGGTATGCGGCTCCAAATATGGTGATTGACTCAGTGGGTGTCAGATTGGGCATGTGGGGCAGTATCCGGTTTACGGCTGCCAGGACGAGCATAATCAGGACGGATAAAAAGGCATATTTGTTTTTCATGTGTACAGGCTCCGATTTTGTGTGTAAATAATTAACCCCGCTATGTAGCCAAGGGTTTTGTATTTAATTTTGTGATGCAAATATATGATTTTTTTAGAAAATGGAATACGGTACCGGAATCAGTATGCAGTCAGCCAGGCCTGCTGATGTGACCGAACTGGCAGAATTGTTCAGGTTGGCAACTGATGAAATGTTGTCCCGCAATGTAAAACAGTGGAATTATACCTATCCTCTGGCCGTGCATATCGAAAAAGACATAGCCAAGGGCAGTTGTTTTGTACATCGGATAGACGGAAAAATAGCCGGTACGGTATGTCTCGACGGTAATCAGGACCCACAATACCAAAAGATACACTGGCATTTTGCAGCGGTCAGGCCGCTGGTGATACACAGACTGTGCGTACATCCGCAGTTTCAGGGCAAGGGTCTGGGTAAAAAAATATGCCTTTTTGCAGAGGAATTTGCCAGACAACATGGATATGACGGTATAAGGCTCGATGCCTACAGCCTCAATGAAGCTTCAAACCTTCTTTACCTCAATCTAGGCTACAGGCGTGCCAACGGTTATTGTTATTTTCATGGCAATGCGGTACCATTCTGGTGTTATGATTATCTAATTATCTGATGATCTAATGATCTGATTATTTATTAGCTGCTGGCTACTTGCCATTGGCTAGGTGGTTAGCTGGTTAAAAAATCGACAATTCAACAATTCAACAATTCAACAATTCAACAAATCGACAAATCGACAATTCAACAAATCGACAAATAAAACAAATTACCAAATCGACAAATCAACAAATCGACAAATCGACAAATCAACAATTCAACAAATCAACAATTCAACAAATCGACAAATTACCAAATCGACACCCTCTGGTTGCCGCCTGAATTGTCGTATGTGACAACATTGACAAATATAGTGAACAATATTGAAAGGTGTCACGTTTTTGTTTGTTAACTTTACCAATAAATTGTAAAATTCCTTTCCTTGCCATGAGATCAGCCAAAATTTTTCTTTTGTCTTTGCTGACAAACAGTTGTTTATTTGCCCAGACTTCCTGGGTGGTATTGCATGAGTCAGACCTACCGCAACAATCCAGGGAAGACAGGGAAATCGTGCCGGAAAAGGCAGCATTTTACAAACTGGATGCCGTATCTCTGGCTTCAGAACTCGCCGCTGCACCCTCAGAAGAAAGTTATATAAACCACAGGAAAGGCCGCAAAGTGATGCTGCCGGGGACCGAAGGCAAGATGGCAGAGTATACCGTGTGGCAGGCACCTGTGATGGAGCCGGGGCTGGCCGCAAGATATCCATCCATAAAGTCATTTAAGGGATTCAAAACTTCTAATCCTGATGAAACGGTGAGATTCAGCACAGGACCAAGAGGGTTTCACGGTGTCATACTAAGCAGCGACCGACAAGTATATATAGATCCGGTGGCCGAAAATCAGGGTACCTACTACCAGGTTTACAATACTGCCGACCATAAGGATGACCAGTTGGCAGGGCGTCCTTTTTGTGGTACCAGCGATGAATGGCTTCACGACATAAGAATCCTAAATACCGGCAGCGGCAGAAATCTTGGAGATAAAATAGAATTGCGTAAATACAGGCTGGCCCTGGGATGCTCGGGAGAGTGGGGTGCTCTGCGTGGCACTGTCGAAAAGGCTCTTGCAGAGATGGTCACCTTTGTCGACAGGGCCAATATTGTCTTTGAAAAAGAAATAGCGGCCACCCTGATTCTTATAGACAAAAATGACCAGCTGATTTTTCTGGACGGTGCCGCAGATCCATACAGCAATCCCAATCAGGGGCTTTCGCTGGTAGGCCAGAATACAGCTATCCTCAATGGCAGGGTAGGATTTGCTTCCTATGAAGTGGGACATATGTTTTCTGTCTGTTATGATGTCGGAGGGGTAGCAGCCGGGCAAGTATGTACCAAGGGCAAAGGAGCCGGGGTCACCTGTCACAACGGTACATCTGTGAGCAATGGCATCGTCCTCGTATTTAACCACGAGGTAGGACACCAGATGACCGCCAGCCATACCTTTAACCATTGTGGTGATACTGACCAGCTGGCTCTGGGCACGGCTTATGAGCCTGGCAGCGGCAGTACCATCATGGCGTATCCGGGTGCCTGTGGTGCCGACAATCTCGGTGCTCCCCGCGATGATTATTACCATGTGGCGTCACTGGAACAGATGCTTTCGTTTACCAATTCTGAAGGAGCCGACGCCTACGAATGTGCCCAGAAAACAGACATAGGCAATCACCTCCCCGTGCTGACTATGCCTTACAAAGACGGTTTCTACATACCCAGATCCACTCCTTTTTTACTGCAGGCCACGGCCACAGACCAGGACGGGGACAACCTCACCTACACCTGGGAACAGTTTGATAACCAAACCTCCAGTCCACTTGGGTCTCCCACAGGTGATGCCCCCTTGTTCAGATCATTAAAGCCCGGAACATCGCCAGTAAGATATTTTCCCGCGGTAACAAGAATACTCAATGGACAGTTTACGGACAAGACAGAGCTTTTGCCTGACTACGGCAGAGGCATGACTTTCAGATTTGTGGTCAGGGATAACAATCCTCTGGGCAATGCGGCCGTATGGGAGGAAGTGAAATTCAGAGTGGCAGACAATGCAGGTCCATTTAAGCTTACCTACCCTGTACTGGACTACAAATGGAAGATGGGCGACAAAGTAAACGTAACGTGGGATGTGGCCGGTACAGACGTCGCACCAGTTTTATGTAAAAAGGTGGACATATACATGGCCTTTAACAACAGCCTCGACTTTAAAAGCGACAACCTCCTGCTCCTGGCCGGTGGTGTAAACAACGATGGTCAGGAGACGGTAATCATCCCCGCCAAGGAATCGATACGTGCCCGGATCGTAGTTAAAGCTGCCGACAATATTTTCCTGTCCACAGGGTTATACAACTCTAGAATCGATATACCTACTGACCCTTCCTTTTTTATGGATGTGGCTGACGCCCAAAGGGATATCTGCCTTCCGGCGAAAGAAGAATTTGAGTTTATGACCATGGGGTTTGGCGGTCTTACTGACAATATCAGATATGAGGTGGTAGAAGGGCTGCCACAGGATGCTGCAGTGACCTTTATAAAAGACAGTGTGGAGCCGGGTGAATCTAACAAGCTTTCTATAGCTTTTCCCAATACAGCAGGTACAGGATTCTACGAAGTCAAAGTAAGGGCTTATGTCCCCGGTGTAGACACCATAGAACGCTTCCTCAGACTGAGCCTGACCAGGACACTGGTAGACTATGTAGCACTGTCAGAACCAACAGATGGACTCAGCAATGCAGGGCCCACTCAAAAATACATCTGGGAAAAAAGAGACGACGCCACCGGATATCTGCTGGAAGTAGCCACCTCTCCGGGCTTTGAAGCAGACAAGATCGTCATCAGCGAAAATGTGGTGACCAACCTATACAATTCCAACGTTTTTCTCGAAAAGGCAACCATCTACTACTGGCGGGTAAGGGCTTACAACGGGTGCCGCAATGGCGAATGGTCACGCACCTTTGCTTTCAATACCGAAGCACTCAGCTGCTCAGTCATCAAATCGGGTCCTCTGTCTATAAATATCTCAGGCAGCGGCATGCCGGTGGTAGAAACGGTGCTCAATGTATTTAATGATGGAACCATTAGCGATGTCAATGTCAAAAACATCAGTGGCGACCATCAGTGGTCGGGTGATGTAGTCGCCTATCTCGTAGCCCCGTCGGGCAAGGAGGTTCTGCTCTGGAGCAGAAAATGCGGCTCATCTAAAGGATTTAATGTAGGCCTGGACGATCAGTCAAACCAGTATTTTCAGTGTCCTATAAATCTGGGCAGAATATACAGGCCCGAATCTCCGCTCACGGTCTTCAACGGCGAAAACATGAAAGGCACCTGGAAACTCAGGCTGGAGGATAAAGCATCAGGCAATGGCGGCAGACTGCAAAATTTCGACCTGGAGGTGTGCTCCAGCATAGCTCTCAATCCACCGGTGCTTATAAGAAACGAGATTATGCAGCTCCACCCAAAAAACTCCAGGCAGGTAGAACGTTCATTACTGCTGGCTGAGGATGTAAACAATACTGCACAGGAACTCACCTACGTTCTTGTGACAGCTCCACAGCGGGGCTTGCTCACAGTAAACGGAGTGCCTGCTCAGGCCGGTAATACATTTACGCAGGCCGACATAGACCAAAACAAGATTTTGTATCTGCATACAGCCGACGACGAAACAGACGATGCCTTCAGCTTTGTGGTGTCTGACGGTCAAGGCGGATGGATTTCGACCACGGAGTTTGTTATTGAAATAGACTCTGCATTCCCTTCCTCTGCGGAGGATGAAATTGCTGCCGGACAGGTGCTTGTGTATCCCAATCCGGCCGGTGAAGTGTTACATCTTCTGGTTACGGGAGGCATACAGGCCCGGTCAGCAACCATTACTGATCTTTCTGGCAGAAATGTTGCCCATTACCCTTTGCTTACCGAGCATCATACTCTGGATGTATCACCACTGGCGACAGGTGTCTATTTTGTAAAGATTGAAACACAAGGCAAACCTATATACAAGAAATTTGTGAGGAAATAGGATATTATTTATCGGGCGAACAGCGATGATGGATTACCGCAAAGGGATAGGATATATGCTGATCGCCTCGTTTTGTTTTGCTCTGACAGGAGCATGTGCCAGGGCTTTGAGAGATGTCATCAATCCTATAGAGCTGGTGCTTTTTCGCAATCTTTTCGGCGTGGTATTTATCCTGGCGTCACTATACAGCAGACCCCCGGTACAGTATGGTGGAAAGCTGTCACTTCTCATATTCCGTGGCGTCATAGGTACCGGTGCTTTGTACTCTTTTTTTTATGGCATCAGCCGTATAGGACTCCCGGTGTCTATTACCTATCAACAGTCATACCCTGTATTCCTGGCTCTTTTTGCCGCATACTTTATAAACGAAACACTAAACCGCAGGGAATGGACAGGCGTATTTATCGGCTTCGCCGGCATATGTTTAATCTTTCTTCCTTCTGTCGACATGTCGTTGATCAGCTTCAAGCACCACGCCATCGGCTTGTCCAATGCTCTTATGACAGGCATGGCATACCTCTCTATCAGAGGACTCAGCCGGTGGTATGACGACCGGTCCATCATCCTGTCCTTTATGTTGTCGGGCATAGTCCTGCCCCTGGTGTCGATGGCTGCCGGAGCCGTATGGAATGTAGGCCACTTCGATTTTATAATTGCCAAATTTGATATGCCCCGATGGGAAGATCTTCCACTTATTTTGCTGTTGGGATTGGCGGCCCTCATGGGACAGATTTTTCTGACCAGAGCCTTTTCGTACCAAAAGACAGGCATCATTGCTGCCGTGGGTTACAGCAACATAGTTTTTTCTATCATTTTTGGTATCATGCTGGGCGATGATTTCCCATCATTGTATGCTATGGCAGGCATTGTACTGATTATTTGCAGCGGGATGATTATTTCGTATGCCGGCAGCAAAGGGTAGGATGGGCACTTTTATCTGAATGTGACAGGACTGGAAAACCTTAAATATGGTCACGGAAACGACGAGAAAAACTCAACATTTATAAAAAAACAAAAGATTTTGAAAAAATTTACGAATCATTTACATATTATATTTATTTATAATATATCTTTGTCTTCTCTTTTGCCCGTCTGGTCTAAAAAATAAGGCCCTTCGGAGAGAAGAGATTATTTTGCGGTCATTTATAATCAGAATGGTCGAAATGGTTTTTATTAAATCCAAATTCCGATGAACAGAGTATCTGCATTTTTTATTTTTTGCTCAGGAGCCGTAGGGTCCATACTTAAAAGGTGTCCTTCTGACCTAAACAAGTACCAGGGTATAGGAGCCACCATATTTTTTACGGGAGTATTTTCTGCCCTGGCAGCGGGTTATGCCTTGTACACAGTATTCGATTCCTACCTGGCGGCGACCATATTTGCTTTGGTCTGGGGTATGATGATTTTTAACCTCGACAGGTATATAGTCTCCGGCATGAGAAAAAAATCCAATTTCCTCAAGGAAGTCGCCATGGCGGCTCCCAGGGTTGTGCTGGCAATATTTATAGGCATCGTCATAGCCACACCTCTCGAGCTCAAACTATTCGAATCAGAGATAAATGCTGAGATAGGCATGATGCAGCAGGAAACGTACAAAGTACAGGATGACCTGCTCAAAAAAAGATATGAAGCCGACATTAAGGTCGTAAATGATGAGATCACCCTGCTGAGAAACAAGTTGTCGTCTGCAGACACTGAGCGTACAGCACGTGTCAGTGAGGCCCTTGCCGAGGCTGACGGTACCGGAGGCAGCCGCATCAGGGCCATGGGCAATATATACAAGGCCAAGGCCAAAGCAGCCGACAAGGCAGAAAGCGACTATCAGGCACTGGCTGCCGATATAAATCCAAGGCTGCAGACCCAGCTGCAAAAACTTGAGACCCTCGAAAAGGATCGCAACGCACAACTCAGCCAGCTAAACAGGGCCAGCCTTACTGGTTTTGCTTCCAGGCTCAAGGCATTTAACAGGCTTAGTGACAGAGAAGAGGCCATCAGGATGGCAGGTTTTTTTATCACGTTGCTCTTTTTGCTCATCGAGTGTGCCCCCATCCTTGTAAAACTGATCAGCGAAAGGTCACCTTACGACCAGAAACTCGAGTCTCTAGAAAACGAATATTACCTGGCAAATCTCAAAAATGTGACCATTTCAAGACTGGAGACCCAAACCCGCCTGGATTTTGAAAACAAGACGGCAGCATACCGTGCTACTGAAATGATCAATGCCGAAAACGAGATTTTTGCCCATGCCCTTCGCCGAGAAAAGGAAGAACTTATGGCCAGAAACGAAGGTTGGTTTACCCTGCTGAGAAAACGAAGGATATTTGACTTCTGAGCTGTCGGCTTGTTTAGAATAATGTATTAATGGTCGTGGTTTTTGATGTACATCCTGAAACCATTGCCATGGATGTTTTCGATTTCTATGTTGTGATCCTTACTCAGATACTTTCTGATTTTGGTGATAAACACGTCCATACTTCTTGCTGTAAAGTAGTTGTCGTCTTCCCAGATTTTGGTGAGGGCTTCTGATCTTTGCAGCACATCATTGAGTCTGAAGCAAAACAACCTTAGCAGCTGGGCTTCCTTGGGTGACAGCTTATCTGTGCTGCCATCAGGCTTGTAGGTCAGAATCCTCAGTGGAAAGTCAAAGTGGTAGTCGCCTATAACAAACTCCCTCTGGTTTTCCAGATTTTCTTCAGGCTTGGATGACCTGCGAAGTACCGCCTTCACTCTAAATAAAAGTTCCTCAGAATTAAAGGGTTTGGTGATATAATCGTCGGCCCCGAGTTTGAAACCTTCAAGTACGTCTTCTTTGAGTGTTTTGGCAGTCAGAAAAATGATTGGGGTGTCTTTATTGACTGTCCTGATATCCTTGGCCATGGTAAAGCCGTCTTTTTTAGGCATCATGACATCGGTAATGCACAGGTCATAACTTCCTTTGCGGAAAGCCTCCAAACCTGCCTCTCCATCCTGGGCCAGGGTCACGTCGTAATCGTGCATTTCGAGGTATGACCTCAGTACATCACCAAAATTCTGATCGTCTTCTACGAGTAAGATTTTGTTTGTCATATTGCTTAAAATTTCTGGTTTATTAACTATAATCAATTAACTTTTATTTTGTTTTGGGCATAAGGAAGATAAATGGTAAATGTACTTCCTTTTCCTGGTTCTGACTTTACATACACTCTGCCATGGTGGGCGTCTACCATAGCCTTGACGTAGCTAAGGCCCAGCCCAAAACCTTTGACATCGTGCAAATTGCCGGTATGCACCCGGTAAAACTTTTCAAAAATATATTTCAAGGCGTCTTTAGACATACCTA
>JAKQGD010000009.1 GCA_029573365.1 Bacteroidota bacterium
TTTGGAGACGTGGGACTACCACCTGCAACAAAGCACACAGGTGACATCACTCTGGAAGCGGAGGACATCACATCAGAGGCCAACGGGGGAAGGCTCAATCCTTTCACCGGTCTGGATCTGGTCCTGACAGCTATTACTGCTATAACTGCCCTGGTTTGGGTCATCAATGATCCTCTATCCAAAGTATACTCCACAAACCTTTTTGGCTCAGCCCAAATGGCCGGATACGTCATTCTCGGATGTTTCATCCTGTTTTTGATATTACTGTTCAGCAGGATAATTAGGTATTCTAGCGTCACCCGAGACAGAATGTTTGCCGTTTTTATCATAGCCATTTTTTACATGTTTTTCTGGGCTTCCTTCGAGCAGGCCGGAGGATCCATGACCATCTTTGCCAAGGATTATGTAGACAGAACGCTGCAAGGTAACAGTGCACTGCTGTTCAATATATTCAACAGCCTCCTAACCATCATACCACTCGGCATCATCACCTATGCCCTGATCAGGCTGTTTATGGTAACCTTCGAAAAATACAGCACTGCCGTATTTTCTCTGGGCATCAGCTTTGTAATCATTTGGTGTATTGTGGTGTGGATGATCATGTCAGAGTTTTCAAAAACTGGAACCGAGATAGCAGCTACCTGGTTTTCGGTGCTCAATTCCTTCTTTATCATAGCTCTGGGTCCGATATTTTCAAAAATATGGGAAAGCAAGTACAATCCTCCTGCTTCGGTCAAATATATGTTTGGCTTGTTTATGCTGGGTATAGGATTTGCAGCCCTTTCCTTTGGGTCGATGGGCATACCGCTGGGGGCTAAATCGGCCTCTGTTTCCATTATGTGGCTGATGGTGGCCTACCTGTTCCACACGCTGGGCGAACTATGTATATCGCCGGTAGGTTTATCCTATGTCAGTAAACTCGTGCCCGGCAGAATGATAGCCATAACATATGGCATCTGGTACCTGGCCATCGCCGTTGGCAATAAGCTGGCCGGCACCATGGGTGGCATGATTGACAGCATTTCGGAGAAACATGGCTTATCTTACTTCTTCCTGATATTTACCATCGTGCCTGCTGTGGCGGGAATCACTATATTTCTCCTGAGCCCCGTATTGCGTAAGCTTATGCACGGTGTCCGGTAATAACTCTATTTACGGACAAGCCTCCTGGAAATAATCGTTCCCTCCGTCTGCACATTGATAAGGTAAATGGCAGGCTCCAGTTCCATGATGTCTGATTTTAGATGGAACTCATCCCTGCCGTCAATGGTCGTGTATACTTTTCCGGTCATGTCCATGATACGTACGGAAACTATAGGAACATTTGAAGTGATATGTACTTCTTCTGAAGCCGGATTGGGATATATTTTTACCTCCGGAGACACATCCAGAGGGCCCAGATACTGACCTACTGTCAAAACCTTGTCAAATTCAGTCCTGGCAGAGGACGCCAAGCCGGAAATCCTGACTGCATCTATGTATATCTGGTCAGCGTTGGTGCTTGCGTCACACTGGAATGAAATCCTTGATTTTGGCGACAATGTACCAAATCCCTCGATGGTGACTGACGCCTCGTAAAAATTGCCATTAAAAAAATCAGTTTCGCTGACATAAGCTTTGACTTTTTGCCAGCTGGCCCCGTTGTAATAATTGACAAAAAAGTCTTCCCCTTTTTCCATACTATAAGGAAAGAAAGAAAACTGCACGAGTGCCCGGGAGTACCCTGAAAGATTTATTTCCGGAGACACCACGGAAGACTCATCACCAGAATTGTCCCTTATCATCAGCGAATAATCACCTTCCCAGGAATAATCCCCTTTGTACCTTTCTGTATCCAATGGTCCACCTGTCCATCCGTCCCAGCCACCTTCGAAATAATATCCTGAAATGGCGTTGCCCCCTGACCCGGTATTGCAAGGCTCACAACTGCCGCCGCAGTCCACCCCTGTTTCGTCGCCGTTTTGTATGCCATCTGTACAGGTGGGAACCGATGATTCGAGACAAAATCCATGCGTAACTGATTTGCCAAAAGACCCACCTTCGGCTATGAGTGTGGTGCCTTTGGATAACTGGTACTTGCCGCTTCCGTATTTGCAGCACATGCCGTCGCCATATGAGTCATAAACAGAAAAACTGTAACATCCTGCCGCGAAACAGGTATCAAGGGTCACTGTAGTGTTTTTCTGCAAAGAGTTGTATGGTCCACCTTTTAGCACCACAAGCCCACTTTTATCCTTAATTTCCCAGGTGGTCTCCTGAGGATAATTGTCCAGGGCCAGTGTTACTTTTAGTCTTAAGCATTCTGCATTTTGTACCTTTAAACATCCTTTGGATTCTCTGATTTTGCTCCTGAGCCCGCCATCGGAAAAAAGGGCCTGCATCCTGGTTTTTTGGCCTGCGGTAAAAAGATTCATACAATCATCATTGGAGTAATCCATGTAATTTTCTACCATGTCTATGGAGCCGCAGGACCAGTGGCCTTTCTGACAACCATAATTGGGCCCCTCAGCTTTGGGAGTATCAGCAACTAAGTCGTCATTGACACAATCGCCGGAGCCCCATATATGCTTGAGATTTAACCAATGTCCTACTTCATGAGTGGCTGTGCGGCCCAGATGAAAACCCGGAGTGACATTGGGACCTGTGCCAAAGACCTTATAATCCACAACAACGCCGTCCGTTTCAGGCTTGCCACCGGGAAACTGTGCATACCCTAGTACCGAGCCCGTGATGTCACAAACCCAGATATTGAGGTACGAATCTGCAGGCCAGGCGTCCTTGCCTCCTTTGGAACTGTATTTTACATTGTCGCCTGTGGTGGCAAAAGACGTTATTAGTGTCGGAGTGCGGGTGATACCTGAGGTAGGCAAACCTGCAGGGTCCCTCGTAGCCAGACAAAACTCAATGCCTGCATCTGCGGCTACCGACCACAACGATGTGGTGTCCGTGTTTTTTCGCCTGAAGTCCTTGTTCAGCACCTCTATTTGTGATCTTACCTGGTCATCAGATATGTTTTCTGCCACATCATTGTACACTATGTGCACCACAACAGGGATCGTGATAAGGTTCTCTGACCTGGAAGCAAGGCTTCTGCCAAATTGTTCTGTGTGTCTTTCAGCTTGCTTAAGGATGTTAAGTCTTGACGGGTTTTGTCTGACTTCTTCTGCCAGATGTTCATCAGCATGGCACTGCCTGACCTGCGAAAATACAGGAAAGACACCGGACAGATAAACCAGCAGAATGACAATGAATTGACGCATTTTTTTGATATGTTTACTGTTTAGATTGATTTAACCAATAATTACATATGTCAAAAAATACAAATATGGTGCCAATAAGCACGCCGGCAAATATTTAACAGCCGCACCACCTTTCCTCCATTTAAAAATTGGTTACCTTTGACCGTCTTTTAAAAAAATCCTGAGCACATGAAGTTGATATCCTGGAATGTAAATGGAATAAGGGCTGTAGCAGGTAAGGAATTTATGAACCAGTTTGCACGGTTTGATGCTGACATATTTTGTATCCAGGAAACCAAGGCCCAGGACGACCAGGTAAAAGAGGTACTGTCTAAGCTGGACGGGTACCATTTCCATTGCAATTCAGCAGAAAAAAAAGGGTATTCGGGCGTCTGTACTATCTCCAGAAAAGCACCGACCAGTGTCACCCTTGATATGGGCATCGCAGAACACGACAACGAAGGCCGGGTGATAGCCACAGAATTTGATGACTTTTATCTTGTCAATGTTTATGTCCCAAATAGTGGAGAGGGCCTCAAAAGACTGGAATACAGAGCCCAGTGGGATGAGGATTTTTCTGTTTATCTGGCAAAACTCAGGGATAAGAAAAATGTGATTGTAACCGGTGATTTTAATGTAGCCCATCAGCCGATTGACCTTGCAAGGCCAAAGGAAAATTACAATAAAACATCAGGTTATACACAAACAGAAATCGATGGAATGGCCAAAATCCTCTCAAAAGGGTTTACTGATTCTTTCCGGTATCTATATCCTGACAAGGTGCAATATTCGTTCTGGAGCGTCCGCTTTGGAGCCCGGGCAAAAAACCTGGGCTGGAGGATTGATTACTTCCTCGTTGACAACAGATTGCAGGAAAAGATAGGAGATGCTTTCATCCTGGACCAGGAGCAGGGCTCCGACCACTGTCCGGTGGGACTGGTCCTCAAATAACCAAACTGCCTTGCTATCTGGTTAAAATTAAGTTAATTGACGGGCAATTAAGCTACTTTTATTGCCGTTTCAGAGTATAAATAGTATTATTTAATTTTAATTGAAATTTTTTGAAATGAAAAATCTGGTTTATTTATTTATTCTCAGCCTTGGATTTCTTTTTTCCGGTGAGTTGGCGGCACAGACAGATCCGCTTAAAAAGAACATGAACGAAAAGCAGTGGAACAAATCTGCCGATACTGAAAAATCAATGGCTGACGCCGAAAAGGAGGCCAAAAAAGCAGAGCAGGAAAGCAGAAAAGCCCAAAAAATGGCTGAAAAGGAGGCCAAAAAAGCCCAAAAAGAGGCTGACAAATACGCTAAAAAGTCAAAAAAAGGCGGCAATATGGGCAAGGGACATTCCAAAGGTAAAGGCAAAGGGCATGAGCACCACAACCATGAAGGTGATGACATGGACAAGGATCACGCCGAAAAAGACAATGACCATATAGATAACGAAATGGCTGAGCAGCACAAGGCGGATGCAGAGAGGCTGAAAAAAGAAGCCATGGAGCACAAAAAAAAGGCAGAAAAGTACAAGGCTGATGCGGAACTGTACAAACAAAAAGCCAAGGAAATGAAAAACAAAAAAGGAAATTCTGCAAACAACAAACCTGCTGATAAGCAGTAAAAGTAGCGTTTCCAATATCAGAAAGGCAGGGTTTTATCAGAAGCCCTGCCTTTTTTGTTTGATTTTTTAAAAAAGTAATTCGATTGACTCTTCCTATGCAGGCAGGACAAGGGATACATATGTGACACATTTATTTCGGCCGATAGCATAAATACATGACTTTTGAAGTTCAAACAAATTAAATTTTTCTTTAACGTTTGTCAGAAAAATTACGAAATTTGCCTTCTTATGCACGAAGTAGAATACTCATACCTACAAGAACTAAATGAAGAGCAGAGGCTAGCTGCCACTTGCATCGAGGGGCCCGTAATGGTGATCGCCGGTCCCGGGTCAGGTAAAACAAGGGTGCTCACTTATCGCATTGCACATATGATAAACCTGGGCATCGACCCTGGAAGTATCCTCTCCCTCACTTTTACCAATAAAGCGGCCCGCGAAATGAAGGACCGTATAGAAAAGGTCGTGGGCAACAGGGCAAACAGGGTCTGGGCAGGTACATTTCACTCTCTTTTTGCAAGAATTCTACGGGTAGAAGCTCACCGCATAGGCTTCCCCAATGACTTTACTATCTATGACACCGATGATACCAAGAGTGTAATCTCAGAAATCATCACACAGATGAACCTCGACAAAAAAGTGTATGCTCCGGGCATAGTCAGAGGCAGAATCTCCGCTGCAAAAAGCAACCTCATCACTCCCAAAGCTTATGTGGCCAATGACGAGCTCATGGCTTATGACCGTATGAACCGCAGGCCGCTTATCCACGCCATTTACGAAAAATATGTAGCCCGCTGCCAAAGAGCAGGGGCCATGGATTTTGACGACCTTCTCCTGCAGATGTTTCGGCTGCTGTACCAGAATCCCGACCATACCCGCGAAAAATACCAGCGTCAGTTCAGATATGTGCTTGTGGATGAGTTTCAGGATACAAATTATCTGCAGTACGAGATACTCAAACTGCTGGTAGTTTATCCCGGCAGCGAAAGAAACATCTGCATAGTAGGTGACGATGCTCAGAGCATTTACTCTTTCAGGGGGGCGACGATCGAAAATATTCTGCAGTTCGAAAATGATTTTCCTGAATTGAGGACCTATAAACTCGAACAAAACTACAGGTCAACACGTCACATCGTAGAAGCGGCCAACGACGTCATTACACACAATAAAAAGCAACTCCAGAAAAAGATATGGACCAGCCGCAATGAAGGCAGCAAGATAAAAATCATTAAAACAGTATCAGAAACCGAAGAAGGAAAACGAGTGGCTGATACAATTATTGAACAAAAAAACAGATACAACCTTCACAACAAAGAAATAGCCATCCTCTACCGTACCAACGGGCAGTCCAGGATTTTTGAAGAGCAGCTGAGACGCTATAATATTCCCTACAGGGTTTATGGTGGCCTTTCATTTTATTCACGCAAGGAAATCAAGGACCTTATAGCCTATCTCAGGCTCACGATCAATGACAAAGACGACGAGGCCCTGAAACGAGTCATCAACTATCCGCGGCGGGGTATAGGCGACAGTACCATAGAACAGATCACACAGCTGGCCGATGACAATGACATGAGCATGTGGGAAGTGCTTACCAACATCCAGCTCAATGTGCGTGCAAAAAAGAGCCTGGGAGACTTTATCGAACTCATCAGGGCGTTTAAAAACAAGGCAGCCAAGGCCAATGCCTACGAAACTGCCGATTATATCGCCCGAAACAGTGGCATCATTGCCTTGCTAAAGGAAGATAAAAGTCCTGAAGGTCTCGGCAGATTGGAAAACATCACCTCCCTACTGGACGGTATCCAGGAGTTTGTCCAGGATGATGAGCTGGAGGCAGGCGAAGTAGCATCAACCGACAGAAGTCTCTCAGCATTTTTACAAACCATATCTCTGATGACGGACGCAGACGAAAAAGTGGAGGACCATGACTTCGTAACACTCATGTCCGTGCACTCTGCCAAAGGCCTGGAATTCAGGTCTGTTTTTGTAGTGGGCCTGGAAGAAAACCTGTTTCCGAGTTATCTATCCCTGAGTGAAGGCTCTCAGGTGGACGAAGAAAGAAGGCTC
The DNA here is from genome assembly GCA_029573365.1 of Bacteroidota bacterium. Classification (GTDB taxonomy): domain Bacteria; phylum Bacteroidota; class Bacteroidia; order Chitinophagales; family Saprospiraceae; genus OLB9. Next base: position 6,928 of record JAKQGD010000009.1, read on the forward strand.
TTTTATGTAGCCATCACGAGAGCCGAGGAATTTCTTTGTCTAACTTATGCCAACAGCCGCTACCAATACGGACAGGTAAGGTACAACGATCCAAGCCGATTTCTCGAAGAAATATCAAACAACAATCTTGATTCTGTAATAACCATTACCAAAAAGCCTGAGTTTCCAGAACCAAAAATCCTCGGCAACTTTAAAAAACCCGGTCTCAAGGCTCCGTCTCCGGTGGTCAGGCAGGAAGACTTTACTGCAGCAGACCCCTCCAGCATCAAACCCGGAATGACCGTGGTACACCTCAAATTTGGCAGGGGCAAAGTACAGTCTGTTGACGAAAGGATGGTTGCTACCATACTTTTTGACGATGTGACGGACTCGCCAGACAAAAGAATCATGTTGCAGTTTGCAAAACTCCACATCGTAGAGGAATAGACAAAATATCACAAGGCCTTTGAAATCTTAATCGTCCGTAGGGCGTTATACAATACAGATAATCAAGGTACATGAAAATCTCATTAATACTGTCTTTTTTGGTCAATCGTGTAAAATCCATGGGTACGAGGCTGGTATACTCTGTACTGCTTATGGTGTATGCATACAAATCAGACAAGACACCTGTATGGGCAAGAAGAATCATTCAGGGCTCGCTAGCTTACCTTTTATCTCCACTGGACAGTGTGCCCGACCTAACACCGATTTTTGGATTTACCGATGATCTGGGGGTTATCAGCTTTGGACTGGTAGCTATAGCCTGCTATATAGATGAAGAGGTCAGGACCAAGGCTCGAGCCAAGTTTTACTCCTTGTTTTCCAACGCAGATGTAGACGAACTGGATGCGGTGGATGCCCGACTGTAACCCTTATAGCAATGCCTTGACAAGAGCCGTCAGCTGAGCTTGGGTGTGACCCGGACCACTGAGGTCATGCTTCAGTTGGTTGTCTTTGTATATATGTATCGTAGGAAACCCGGAAACTCCGTATTTGGTCACGACTTCCTTGACTTTTTCGTAGTCGACCTGCAGGTATGCTGCAGCCTTGATAGATTCATCCTTGGTAAGGCCCTCGATGGCTGGTCGCTGACTGGCACACTTGGTACACCACACGGCATGATAAAATACAAGTGTAACTCCGCTGCTGATTTCTGATTCAAATTCGTTAAGCGAGGTTACCGCCTTGAGCACGCCTGTGTCACCACTTATGTCTTCCTTTTTGCAAGAGCCCAGAAGCAGCAAAGCAAACATAAACATCAATATCTTTGGCATAAAATCAGGTTTTAGAGTATCAGATAATTTTTACAAACACTCAGTAATTTTTTTGGTTCAATTGATCTTGGAATTGAATTGACTTTCGGAACTCTACTCAAATTAACAGTTCATTTATCCTGGCTCTCCATTTTGGAAAGTGGTCCACAAAATTTGACCTTGCTCCTTTGTGAAACACCCTATTGAAAAGAATATTTTCGTCCCAGCCGGTTGCTGAAATGTATTGTTCTCTCCCGTTAACTCTAATAAATGATACGATTTCTTCAATCTTTTCCAAACTTTGAATTTTCGACAATTCATTTTTGTCAAAGCTCCAGATGTAGGTGGCATTGCTGTTGAGCAGTTCCCATAAAAAGTGTATTTTCTTTTTGCCGGAACAGGTAAAAAGGAATCCAAACTGGGGTGACAACGTAAATCTGATTTTTTCTTTGTTATCATGTACAAAACCCGATAAATATTCGAGTTGTGCTTTGTTTCTCACATTGTCCCATGCAAGCACTTGCCGTATAATATCATTCTGCGAAAGCAGCTTAAGACCAAAATCACTTTTATCATCCAGCTGGAACAAGTCGGCAGGGCTAAAAAGCGATTTATCTGTAAGCCATGTTTTTTTTATCAGTCGCTTTATACTTTCTGTTTTTATAAATTTCAATGTTTCAACAGCTGCTTCCCTGATTTTGTCGACCTGCTCAGATTTGGCAATAATACTTTGGGTTTTGCCATCCTCTCTTATGATTTTCATTTTCACATCACAGTACCTGGTTTCCAGATATTTGTAGAAATATGACTTTACATGTTCAAATTCGGCAAGAATATGATTGTTTTTTATTCTGACCTCCATTTCTTTCTGTTCAAAACGAAACTTGTAATCAAATGATACATAGCCGTTATGAAACACCATTTTTTTAATTGGAATTCTTACAGTTATTATAGCCTGTCCCTGTTCCTCCAGAGGGCCCATGTCAGGCTTTGATGTTTTTAAAAGTGTCTCGAATGCTTGTTTTTTAAAATAAGTTAAATCCTTGACAAGTTGTTCCCAGTCAAGATCATGAAACTCGACAAATCTGACCTCTGCCTTTGGAAACTGAGTTTCAAATTCACTGAAACCATGCGGCAGATAGTCTAAAACTTCTAACCTTAGAATTTTTTGGATTTTTTCATATGATGTCATTGCTACTCTCCAATAAACCTGCCTTGCTGTAGAAAATTTAAATTGGTCCGATGGAAAATTGGTGCTGCTTAAAGGTAAATTTAACCTGGGGTTAAACCAGATAAAGTCATTATCCATACGAATGACCAAAGTTTTCACTCTCAGTTGAGTTTAAAGTCTGAAACCAGAATAAACTCCGGGATTACTACTTTTATAGTTTGTTTCTTTGTTATGTTTATGAAAAAATAATACCCAAACATCTTGCCTATGGGACTATGCAAAGGACACCATGACGAATAACTGAAAGATTCGCCTGGAGCCAGTTCGGGTTGCTGTCCCACCACCCCTTCACCTCTGACTTCCCTTTTTTCCTGAATGGAATCCACAATGTACCAGTGTCTTGATACCAGCTTGACAGTATCTGTGCCCGTATTTGTAATCAGTACGTGGTATGAAAATATAAACTTGCCTATGGCAGGATTGGATTCTGATGCCTCAAAAGAAGGCATCACCACTACCTGTATGCCATCTGTGGTTGCCGAATAACTCTTGTGATCAACTGCCATGTTGTGGTATTCCCTCTAAAAATGTGTCAACAATGTGCCGGGCCTCTAAAAAAGCGATTTCCAGGCGGTCATTGACCAGAATGATGTCAAAAGAGTTTTCTTCTGCCATCTCAGCTTTTACCTTTTCTATCCTTTTATGGAGGCTTTCTTCGCTTTCGGTCTGACGGTTGATGAGCCGTTCTACAAGGGTATGAACGGAAGGAGGTCTGACAAATACAGACATGCACTTATCCCCGTAAATTCGTTTTATGTTTTTGGCCCCTTTGACATCTATATCAAAAACCACATGCTTTCCTAGTGACCACAGCCTTTCGATTTCTGACCTGAGTGTGCCGTAGCACTGGTCGGTATACACTTCTTCCCACTCAGCAAAGTCTCCCGATGCCACCCTCTCCTTAAATTCAGTCAGGCTGATGAAGTAATAGTCTACACCATGCTTTTCGTGTTCGCGTCGTGACCTGGTGGTCGCCGATACCGAAAAACCCAGACGGCTGTAGTTGTCCAGAAGATGTTTGACAATAGTGGTTTTACCCGCTCCGGATGGAGCCGTAAATATAAACATCCTACCGTCAAACCCGCCTTTACCACCACCCATTTCAGAGAATATTTGCCAGTTGCTCCTTTACCTTTTCGAGTTCGTCCTTCATCATGACGACCAGCTGCTGTATGTTGGGATCCTGTGCTTTGGCCCCTATGGTATTGATTTCCCGGCCTATTTCTTGAGCTATAAATGAGAGCTTTCTACCCTTTTGGGGATCGACACTGTCGAGCTCAGCGATAAAATACACACAGTGCTGACCCAGCCTGACCTTTTCTTCGTTGATGTCCAGTTTTTCGATATAGTAAAGGATTTCCTGTTCGTATCTGTTCAGGTCGACAGACTGGTTTACCACAAATTCGTCCATGTTGCGTCGCAGCCTTTCTTTGATCCTTTCAAGTCGGGGGGCTTCATATTGCTCCAGTCCACGCAGGTGATTGTCTATACATTGGATTCTTTCGACCATATCCTGCCTGAGCACCCGGCCTTCGTCAATCCTGAATTGTTTTATACCTGAAAGGGCCTGGTCAATGGTTGTTTCTACCAGAGCCCATTCCTGGTCATCGGCGAGGTCATCGTTCTGTCCTATTACATTGGGTATTCTTAATACAGACTGCAGGATGTCGCCTTCTGTGATACCCAGTTCCTGCCTGAGCTGGTTTAGTTCGCGGTAATATTTGCGGAAAGCATCAGCATTAATAAACGCATTTTCTTCGTCCGAAAACCCGTCCAGGGTGATGGTTACGTCTATTTTACCACGCTGCAGATCGTCTATGACCTTTTTGCGGAGGTCCATCTCTCTGTCGCGGTAGGCATTGGGCAATTTGCACCTGATCTCAGTAGACCTTGCGTTGAGCGATTTTACTTCCACTCTTATCACTTTACCGTTGTGTTCGACTTTGCTGTGTCCAAAGCCTGTCATTGACAAGATCATTGCTGTAAATTTGACTGCCAAAGATAACCCAAAAAAGCCTCATTTGTATTATAACATAGAGCCTCTAACAATAATAGATTGTAAATGAATCACTTAATGTCATATTTTTTTTAAAAAAGGAGGTAAAATTTTTTCATAGTTGCAATATTTTACGAAATTTGCGGGCCCTTTGGAGCCAAGGGGTACAAACAACATTTGAAAACAAAAAAAAATCAATATGCGTAAAGCCGATTTGGTCAATCTGATTACAGAAAAAACGGGTGTGCCTAAAGTGGATGTGCTCGTAACTATGGAAATGTTTTTTAAAGAGGTCAAAAATTCCCTTTCTTCAGGAGAAAATGTTTACATAAGAGGCTTTGGATCCTTTGTTATCAAAAAAAGGGCAAAGAAAATAGGACGACATATTAAGAAAAATAAATCAATAGAAATACCGGAGCATTTTATCCCATCCTTCAAACCGGCCAAGGTGTTTGTCGACCAGGTTAAGTCCAATGTTGACACCCTACCTGAAGACGAAGGAGAAGACGATTGATTGCCGATAACCCTGTCGATAAATGACTAAAGCACAGTATGCCGCTATATTTGGAGCTGCAATTTTGTTTTTGGTGCTATATTTAGGGTTTGACAGGGTAAACCCAAACCAGCGATCCCTCGAAAAGTCGAGGAAGTCAAACATTGAATCCACCGGAATAGACAACCTGGTAAAGGAAGCCGGAGAAAAACTGGATTCGAGGCAGAAAAGCCTGATTGAGGCCCTACAGATGGATCTTTCCAAGTCAGGAACAGACACCATCAGAAAGACGGAACTCCTGAAGTCACTGTCCGGAACCTGGTATGATATGGGATTTCCGGCCATCTCGGGATATTATGCCGAGGAGATAGCCACCATGCAAAAAACCGAGGAGTCATGGTCAATGGCCGGCACGACATACGCCCTTTGTGCTAAAAACGCCAATGATGACAAAACCCGGAACTATTGCACAGGTAGAGCTGTCAAAGCCTTTGAAAAGGCCATATCGCTTGCCCCGGAAAAGATAGAGCCAAGGCTCAATCTGGCCATATGTTATACCGACAATCCACAACAGGATAATCCCATGCAGGGCATCATGATGCTGAGAGACCTTAATGCCAGATATCCTGACAATGTGGCCGTACTAAATCAGCTGGGCAGGCTGGCCATCCAGACAAATCAGACCGAAAAGGCCCTGGAAAGACTGGAAAAAGCCCTGTCTCTGGAGCCTGAAAACAATATGACCCTGTGTTTGCTGGCAAAGGCATATCAGATGGCCGGAAAGGCAGACCTTGCCAAAGAATTTGAATTGAAATGTGTTGATTAATTTACTAATAAATTTTTTTAAATATGCCTTGTGGTAAAAAAAGAAAGCGTCATAAGATTTCGACGCATAAGCGTAAGAAGAGGTTGAGAAAAAACCGACATAAGAAAAAGAACAGATAAAAAATACGTCTGTAGCAGGGAATTCGTACTTTTCCGGTCGGGTTCCCTGCACCTTTTTCCGGGGTAAAAAGAGGAAATAATGTTTATTTTGGCAAAATTTTTGGTCTCAGTTGCAGGAAAAAAACAAAAAAATACGGCAAAACGGTCCGTAACCGTTAGTTGACAAAATTTATATATACTGCCATTAATCCATTTGTCTCCTCTTAATTTTTTCGCTCCGAATATTGTCAATAAAAGCACGTCTGCTTACGCTGTAAAGCAACTTTTTTGGGTATTGCCCATGTTTGTCTGGTAGTAGCAATAGCTGACAGAAAATACCCGTCAACTCTGGGTTTTATACATTCATTTAACCGGTAAATCATCACCTTGATGATTCTATAAACTTAAGATGTGGACAAGGAACTGATAATTAAATCTTCGCCTACAGAGGTGGAAATAGCTTTGATGGAGGGGTCAAAGCTGGTAGAAATACACAGGCAAAAAACAAACAATACGTCAACCGTAGGGGACATTTTCCTGGGCTCGATCAAAAAACTCATGCCGGGTCTCAATGCCGCCTTTATGGACATCGGTCACAGAAAAGACGCTTTTTTACATTATACCGACCTGGGACCACAGATAAAGTCGCTCATCAAGTATTCCAACGGCGTCATGAAAGGCAGCTACAACAGTCCGCTCCTGGAAAATTTCGAGCTTGAGCCTGATAACCCTAAGACGGGAAAAATAGATCAGGTTTTTGACAGAAACACCCACGTCCTGGTGCAGGTGCTCAAGGAACCTATTTCAACCAAGGGGCCACGTTTAAGCTGCGAACTTACTCTCCCCGGCAGGTATGTCGTCCTGACTCCTTTTACTGACATTGTAGCCGTATCAAAAAAGATATCTACCTCTGACGAACGGAAAAGGCTTAAAGTCCTTGTAGAAAGCATCAAGCCTAAAAACTTTGGTGTTATAGTCAGAACAGCCGCTGAAGGGAAAAAGGTAGCTGACCTTCATAACGACATCAGGGAGCTGGAGGATAAGTGGAAAGAAATGTTTGCCAAACTCAAGCAGACAAAGTCCCCGGACAAGATACTCAGTGAGATAGACAAGACATCCTCGATATTGCGTGACATCCTGACAGACAATTTTAACCGCATCACTGTGGATGACCGCGAGATGTACAACAGCATCAAAGAATATCTGACTTCCATAGCTCCCGACAAAGTCAGGATACTGCAGCAATACAAGGGGCAAAGACCTGTTTTTGATCAGTTTGACATAAGTCGGCAGATAAAGGCTTCTTTTGGCAAGACCGCTACTATGCCCAGCGGGGCCTACATCGTCATAGAACATACGGAGGCCATGCACGTCATAGACGTAAACAGCGGACCCAAGATGCAGAAGAAAGACCAGGAAGAGGCCGCCATGGCTGTAAACCTGGAAGCTGCTGAGGAAATTGCCAGACAGCTTCGCTTAAGGGATATAGGAGGGCTGATCATTATCGATTTTATTGATATGAGGACATCTGAAAACAAAATGAGCCTGTTTAACAAGATGAGAGACTTCATGGAAGGAGACCGGGCTCAGCATACAATACTGCCATTGAGCAAATTTGGGCTCATGCAGATTACCAGGCAACGTACACGGCCCGAAGTCAATATCGACACTACTGAGGTATGTCCAGCCTGTCAGGGTTCGGGCAAAGTCAATGCCTCCATCCTCGTCATCGACAGTATACAAAGAGACATAGAATACATTATCGACTCAAGACCCAAATCAAAACTAAAACTTAAGGTAAACCAGTTTGTCTATTCCTACCTCAAGAGCGGATTTCCTTCCATCCAAATGAAGTGGTACGGTAAGTATAAAAAGTGGATCAGCCTCTCCAATGATACTAACTTCCACTTGTTTGAATATAAGTTTTATGACGAGGCCGATGACGAAATCAGGCTTTCCTGACACTTGACATGACATCCCACAGCACAACGGCTTCAGAAGCCCTTGATTTGCTGTCGTTAGACGGTGGCATTGTCCTGGTGGCACCACTCAACTGGGGACTCGGCCACGCCACACGATGTATACCTCTGATCAGGCTGCTGGAAAAAAGATGCAAAAAAGTGATCATAGCTTCAGACGGAGAGGCCCTTGCTCTGCTGAAAAAGGAGTTTCCGCACCTTGCACAGGAAACGCTGCCATCCTATGGTATAAAATATCCCACCGGCAATGCCATCCTAAATATTTTACTGTGTCTTCCTTCGATGATTCCGGCCGCTGCAGGCGAAAGAAAAATAACTCAAAAACTGGTGCAGAAATATGGGATCACTGCCATAATTTCTGACAACAGGCCCGGTGTGTACAGTGCCGGCATCCATAATATATACATGACTCATCAACTCCGCATCCAGCATCACTGGCAGCTTGTCGCCCGTGTGGGAAGCAGCATTCACAGGTGGCTGGCACGTAGATTTGACCATTGGCTCATTCCCGACTTCGAGGATAGCAGGGCACTGGTACCTGGTTTGTCGGGAACCAATGAACCAAAAGCTGTCTATGCCGGACCTCTCACCAGGATACACAAAGAGTCTCTGCCAGTCAGCTATGACATTCTGGTCATACTCTCAGGCCCGGAACCACAAAGGACTGAATTCGAAAAAGGCCTGATCCGTATACTTTCAGCGATGGCAGAATACCGTATACTCTTTGTCAGGGGTACTACGCAGGCTGCCGCTATAGATAATGCTTCAAAACACATCCGGATAGTAAACTTCCAGGATAGCCGGGAGATAAACCATGCCCTCAATAGTTCCAGGCTTCTTATCTCACGCAGCGGATATTCCACCTTGATGGACATATATGATTTACCACTGAAAGCAATCCTGATACCTACTCCAGGCCAGACAGAACAAGAATATATAGCCGGACATCTGCCTGCAGACAACAGATATACTTCCCTGTCTCAGATCGAACTGCATAAGATTCCGGCTGTTGTATCTAAAATGCTCGTAAATGAGGCAACAAATTAAAATGAAGGCCGATAT
>JAKQGD010000014.1 GCA_029573365.1 Bacteroidota bacterium
AGGATGTGAACTCACACTAAGCAGCATCTTCCTGGAAGCAGCAAGCAGCACCACGGATCAGGGGTTGACGGCCGTCCTAAAATCATACCCTAATCCTTTTGACGAAAGATTGGTGATCGAAAACACATCTGACCACTACGCCATCAAAATTAGCATCAGCGACATTCATGGCAGAACCATCAGAGCACTGCCGGACCTCGCACCGCACAGTTCGATGACCATCGATGCAGAAGACACGGTTACCCAAAACGGTATCTATGTGCTTGAATACAAAATATCGGGACACCGCACAGCAAGGAAACTCGTCAGGATGTCCAGATAATAAGTGAGTATACATAATTGAGGCCTGACAACAATAGGATTTGGCTTTTTTGTCGTCAAGTCATCGGCCAGGTCTATTTCCGGTTGGTATACAATATTGAGTATAGATTTTTTTGGGCAATACCAAATATATGTATACCTTTACCTTTACCATTGGTATCACAATAATTTCGAAAGCCACATGAACAGAAGGGATGCTCTGGTAAGGAGCGGCTTGTTGTCGGCAGGGATGCTATTTACAGGCGGAGGAGTCGGCTCAATGCCGCAAAATGTCCTTGAAAATGCAGAATCCGGGTTAAAAAAGGGAAGAATAAACCATTCTGTGTGTTACTGGACATATAATCATCTGACCCTCGAAAAGCTTTGCATCCTGGTTAAAAAACTGGGATTTGCAGCCATAGACCTCGTAGGCCCCGGGGACTGGCCGACACTTAAGAAATACGGAGTCTACTCATCCATGTGCAATGGTGCCGAAATCAGTCTCACCCAGGGCTGGAACGACCCCCAATATCATGACAGGCTTACCGGCAATTATCTCAGGCACATAGACCTCGTCGCAGAAGCCGGTTATAAAAACCTCATATGCTTCAGCGGCAACAGAAATAGCATGGATGACAACACAGGCATGGAAAACTGTATCAAAGGGTTGAAAAAAATCATGAGCCATGCCGAAAAAAAAGGGGTAATCATCCAGATGGAACTTTTTAACAGCAAAGTTGACCACAAGGACTATATGTGCGATAAAAGTGCCTGGGGTATAGAATTGGCAAGAAAATTGGGCTCGCCCAATTTCAAACTCTTATACGATATCTACCACATGCAAATCAATGAAGGCGATGTCATAAGAACAATAAAGGACCACCACGAATATTTCGGACATTACCATACCGCCGGCGTGCCTGGACGTCACGAAATCGACGATACGCAGGAATTGTACTATCCTGCCATCATGCGTGCCATTGCAGAAACGGGATATCAGGGCTATGTAGCACAGGAATTTATTACCACTGCCAAGACCAACAAAGAAAAGGAAAAAGCCCTCAAAAAAGCTATCGCCATTTGTAACATCTGAAAATTAAGGTAATCCATAAAAAGTAAATTAAAGCCATGTATTTTAATTCGGAAGGAAAAGAAGAAGTCACTTATGACGCCATTGTAGTGGGCTCCGGAATAAGCGGAGGATGGGCAGCCAAAGAACTGAGCGAAAAGGGCCTGAAGACACTTGTACTCGAAAGGGGCAGGATGGTCAGACACGGCGAGTATCCCACAGCAAACCTTGAAGATTGGGAGCTGCCAAACCGCAACAGGATGACTCCTGAACAGATGAAAGAATATAAAATCCAGGAAAGGACAGGTTACACGGTCACCCCTGCCACCCAGCACTGGTGGCCCAAAGACACAGAACATCCCTATACTGAAGCCAAGCCGTTTGACTGGATCAGAGCCTATCACTTAGGTGGAAGATCCCTGCTGTGGGGCAGGCAGTCCTACAGACTGGGGGACCTGGATTTTGAAGCAAACGCAAAAGAAGGCATTGCCGTAGACTGGCCTGTCAGATATAAAGACATAGCCCCGTGGTATGACTATGTGGAGACATTTATAGGCGTGAGCGGCAAGAACGAAGGACTGGCACAGCTGCCGGATGGTAAATTCCTGCCTCCCATGGAATACAACTGCTTGGAACTCGATATTAAAAAAAGACTGAAGGAAAAGATGGGCAGGGATCTGATCATGGGTCGTACTGCCCACCTGACAGAACCTAAAGGCAACAGAGGCACATGCCAGACCAGGGACAGGTGTATGAGGGGATGTCCTTTTGGAGCTTATTTCTCCAGCAATGCATCTACCCTTCCGGCGGCTGAAGCTACCGGCAATCTCACCATCAGACCTTATTCCATAGTCACAGAGGTCATACTCGATGAGTCAGGCAAAAAAGCAAAAGGAGTGCGAATCCTGGACTCCGAAACCAAAGAAACCAAAGAGTATTTTGCCAAGGTCATCTTCCTGTGTGCATCTGCTTTTGGAAGTACACAAATCCTGCTCAACAGTACGTCAGAACGTTTTCCCAATGGCTTTGGAAACGACTCTGGCGAGCTGGGATGCAACGTTATGGACCACCACTTCAGGCTGGGAGCCTCAGGAAGATCCGATGATTTTAAGGACAAACTGGACAAAGGCCGGCGTCCTACAGGCATCTACGTACCCCGATTCAGAAACATCGATGCCAAATCCAAAATGCCCAATTTCCTCAGAGGCTATGGCTATCAGGGCGGAGCAGGTAGAGAGGGCTGGAACAGATACGTCGCAGAAGCAGAATTTGGCACCAAACTCAAGGATGCACTGGCAACCAACGGAGACTGGACCTTTGGCATGATGGCCTTTGGAGAGTGTCTGCCTTACCACGAAAATCGTATCTATCTCAATAAAGAAGTAAAGGACATCTATGGTCTGCCGACACTTACCATGGACGCTGAGTGGAAAGAAAACGAGAAAGAAATGAGGAAGGACATGATGTCTGCTGCCGCAGAAATGCTGGAAGCCGCTGGCCTTAAAAATGTCAACACCTTTGACAGTGGATGCAATCCGGGACTGGGCATCCACGAAATGGGGACCGCAAGAATGGGACTCGATCCCAAAACTTCAGTGCTCAACAAATGGAATCAGGTACATACCGCTCCAAATGTGTTTGTCACGGACGGTGCATTTATGACCTCAGCCAGCTGTGTCAATCCGTCCCTTACCTACATGGCATTTACAGCCAGGGCAGCAAACCATGCAGTCGAAGAACTTAAAAAAGGTAATCTTTAAAATTCATTTAAAAATCCAATTCAAAATATAAAAATGGACAGAAGAGAAGCACTTAAAGCATCCAGCCTTCTGCTGGGTTACACCTTGACAGGAGGAGCTGCTGCTGCATTGATGGGTGGCTGTAAAGCCGAAACATCTACAGACTGGAAACCTTCAACCTTTAGCAAAGACGAAGCCGAGCTCATGGCAGAACTATGCGAAACCATCCTCCCAAAAACAAACACACCGGGTGCCAAAGACGCCCTTTGCCACAGATATATAGATGAAATGCTCACCCACTTTTACGACAGTAAAAAACAGGGAGAATACAGAGAAGCACTAAAAATATTTAACGATAAGGCAAAGTCTAAATATTCAAGAGCTTTTGTGGCCCTAAACCCCAATGAAAGGGAGGAAATTCTCAGCCTAGTGGCCAAAGAAGAGAAAGACAGGAAAGACGGCGAAGGCGGCATTAAAATATTCAAGGAAATCAAAGGTGCCACCATCAGCGGATATTTTTCAAGTGAGGCAGGTGCCAAAGGAGGACTTTGTGAATTCCTGCCCGTTCCCGGCCCATATCAGGGATGTATAGATTATTCAACGGTTGGCAAAGGCTATGTCATATTGTAATATATTTTAATATGAAATTATATCATTTATATTTATATATACTTATTGCTTTTGGCCTTTTTACCCCTGCATGTAAAAACAAGAATATGGCACAGGAACAGACAATATCTGAGGGCGATGACATCAGGCTCTCTCTGGCGGAATGGTCATTTCACAAGGAGTTACAGGCTAATAAAATGGACCACCTTCAGTTTGCCGAAAAAGCTGCTGCACTGGGCTTTGAGGGAGTGGAATACGTCAACCAGTTTTTTAAAGACAAAGCAACCGATACCAGCTATCTGAGTCAGATGAAAGATAAGGCCAATGCAGCCGGAGTAAAACAACTGCTTATCATGATAGATGAAGAGGGTTATCTTGCTGACAAAGACCCGGGCAGGAGAGATGAGGCGGTCAAAAACCACTTTAAATGGGTAGATGCAGCAGCTTTTCTGGGATGTCACTCCATCAGGGTAAATGCCCACGGCGAGGGCACCCCCGAAGAAGTCGCTGCTAACGCAGTAGACGGACTATCGAAGCTGGCAAAATATGCGGCCACAAAAAACATTAATGTCATCGTAGAAAACCATGGCGGATATTCGTCCAATGGTCAATGGTTGTCAGGGGTCATGAAATCTATAAATATGCCAAATGCCGGCACATTGCCTGATTTTGGTAATTTCTGCGTTAAAAGAGAAAAGGGCGATATGTGGGAGTCAAAATGTGTCGAAGAATATGACAAATATAAAGGTGTCGAAGAACTGATGACCTATGCCAAAGCCGTCAGTGCCAAGTCCTATGACTTCGATGCTGAAGGCAAAGAAACCACTATCGACTTTATAAAAATGATGGACATCGTTAAAAAAGCCGGATACAAAGGTTTTGTAGGAGTGGAATACGAAGGCAAGAACCTTAGCGAAGAAAAAGGTATCATAACCACAAGAGACCTGCTTAATCGTTGCCTGACAACCTCAGCCACCGATACTACCAAATAAAGGCGGGAATACTGCTGTATCTGCCAGATATGAGGCTATCTGATGTGCTGCCAACGGGCCTATGCTGGTGCCTTTGGTGCCCAGTCCGTTAAAGAGATACATGCCCTGATGTTCCTTGTTTTGTAGAAAAACAGGTCTTCGGCTGTGCATAGTAGGCCTGATTGCGGCTTTATGTTCTACTACTTCATATGGGATGGCAAGAATGTTTCTGAGGTGGGTTTCAAGGTTCTGCCTTGCAGACAGGGAAGGTTTGTCGTCAGGCGAATTCCATTGATAGCCACCGCCCACCCAGTATGTATCATCATGGCTGTGGACAATAAAAATATGGTCTTTGTACATTTTCCGGAAATGGGCTTCAGGAATTTTTACCATCAAGACCTCACCCTTTGATGGCCCCATGCCAAGTCCCGGAAAAAATGGATTGCCTGTAGCCTGATGCCCCTCACAAAAAATAATTCTGTCAAAAGTATGACCATTATAAAAAAAAGGAGAGGAAGTACCAAGCTCATCATAGTCCAGTTTACCTTCCAGATAACAGCCGGTGCCAGTCCATCGTTCTTTCAGGGCAGATAGCAAGAACGGCACTCTGACATGAAAGGTACCTCTGGTTTCTCCATAGGCAAACGGTGGGTGGACTTTGCCATTAAATTCAGTTACATCGGCCTGCGGGCAAATATATTGGCCAACTACCGGATCGGCAGACCGTGCATACCAGGCATTTTCGTCTTCTACACTGTACAACGAACGGATGATGTGGGCCTCCCTGAGTATGTCTATGTTTAGTTCCCTTTCCATTTGTCTGTAAGTTTGCAAAGCAAATGGAAGAAATTCGCCTATGTTCCAGCTCCGGACAAATGATTTGCCGGTAATCGGATTTACGATGCCGGCAGCTACGATAGAGGATGCTCCATTATGATGATCGTCAATGACCAGGATATTCCATCCCAGCTTTGCTAAAAAATAACCCATAAGGCTGCCTGCCAGACCCTGGCCTATGATGGCAATATCATGGTGCATAGGGGCAGGTTTCATTTCAAACGCTCCAAATCGTTTTTCTGCTTCGCCGGCAGAGACTTTACTACAAGTTCGTAGGAATGGTCTATCAGTGATTTAATGAGCCTGTTTTCGAGATGGCCCTCCAGCGTGACTGTATTCCAGTGCTTTTTGTTCATGTGATAACCCGGCTGCACATCCTCGTATTCGTCCCTCAACTGGACGGCATAATCAGGGTCACATTTGAGATTGGCCTTCAAAGGTATACCTTCCAGGTCGACTATGGTAAAAATTTTACCAAACACCTTAAATACCAGATTTTCAGGCCCAAAGGGGAAGCACTCTTCCACATTTGGCTTAGCCAGGCAATATGTGACAAAGTCCTCTATATTCATGTAAATGTTTATAGCAAATGGCCCATAACCCGTTGTTTGACTTGCATATATCCTTCGTTGTCCCGGTGAGAAGGAATAACCAGGGGTATTCTCGCCGAGAGTTCCAGTCCGGAATTTTCGAAGGCGGCAATTTTGTCAGGATTATTAGTTATGAGTTCGATTTTTGTAACTCCAAGATTCTTTAGTATGTCCAGTGCTATATGGTAGTCCCGCTCGTCGGCTTCAAACCCCAGATGTACATTGGCTTCCACAGTGTCCATGCCCTGGTCCTGCAGATTGTATGCTTCAAGTTTGTGTATCAGTCCTATGCCCCTGCCTTCCTGCCGCAAATATATCATGATGCCCTTGCGGCCTTGGAGGATGTGCATGGATTCTGCAAACTGCTCCCCGCAATCACACCTCCTTGAACCAAACAAATCTCCGGTAATACACTCAGAATGAATCCTCACCGTCACAGGAACATTCATGTCAACATCGTGGTGAACCAATGCCAGATGTGGCTGCTTTTCTTTTTCATTGGCGGCATAGGCATAGATTGTGTAATCACCCCACTTTGTTGGCAATTTAGCCTGTACCTGCTTCTTTATCAATCTGCCTGTCATTTTTATTAAACCGCAAATTTAACAAAATATGTACGTATATGTTCTTCCGGCTTACGCCCAATGGCGAGGTTGCACTGATTACAGTTTTTTATAATGCACTACCAATTAAAGAACCGAGCACCTGCCTAAATTGGAGTAACACAAATGGCGTCAGGTACAATTTGTTGCGGAGACTTTTAATGTACCCTTGTGCGATAATTATAAATTTTATTACCTTTGCGGCTCGTTCTAAACGGATGGTCTCATAGTTCAACGGATAGAATAGGAGTTTCCTAAACTCTTGATCCAGGTTCGATTCCTGGTGAGGCCACCAACAAAACACTCAAATGTCTGTATATCAAGGATGTACAGGCATTTTTTTTCGGCCAACGGCAAAAATATTAATTTTGTATGTCAGGCTGATGTTGCTCCTGGAGGTTCCATAAATGACACCAGAATGTCCTTAAAAATAGATGCCTGCTCCGGCCTCCTCACCCCTACTCCCTTGCTGTGTTTGTCGGCTTGTTTCAGTTCACTAAAGATGGCGGCCAGGTGGGCCATAGAAAAATTGGAGGCAGCCTGCTTGTACTGATTAAGAAAAAACGGGCTCACACCCGCCAGCCTTGCCAGGTCGCCCGGTGTTTTGTGGTGGTACTTGATGATAATGACCTTGTTCATAAAACTGTACAAGGCTGATATGATTGCCGGAGCGGGATGGGCTGTGGCATTGTCGGAAAAATAATTAAGAATCAGATTGGATTTCCTGAAATCTTTTTCTGTCAAAGCCTTACATAACTCAAAGACATCGAAATCTTTGCTTATACCGATGTGTTCTCTTACATCCTTGACTGTTACAGGCTTATCCGACCTGGCGTGAAGAGCGAGCTTCTCGAGTTCATTGCTTATCCTGGACAGGTCAGATCCAAGGTTTTCGGCCAGAAGCTCTGCGACGCCGGTATCCGCCTTGAAGCCCAGCGACTGAATTCTGGAGCGGATCCATGGAGCAAGCTGATTTTCAAAAAGGGTTTTGGACTCAAAGCTAATGCCGTTTTCTTCTGCCAGCTTGGCAAACTTAGTGCGGCGGTCCACTTTTTTATATTTGTGGCAAACAACAAGGGTGGTAGAAGCTACCGGTTTTTCTGCATATGTTTCGAGTTTTGTCAGGGTCTTCATATCCTGGGCTTCCTTCAGGATGACTACCCGTCTTTCGCCAAACATGGAAAGCTGCCGGCACTCATCCAGTACCTGACCATATTCTGTCTCCTTTCCATAAAGCACGACCAGGTTAAACGCTTTCTCTGCCTCAGTCAAGACTTTATCTTCAAAAAACTCAGATATTTTGTCAATAAAATATGGTTCTTCGCCATGCAGAAGATATAAAGTGCCTACTTTTCCGTGTCCCAAATCCGTCAGGAGTTGCTCGTATGTCATGCCACAAAACTAATCCAATATGATGCTTTGGGCGAGGATTTTAAAAAAAAATACAAATTTTACCTCTCCAAAAGTCACTGATTATGTTTTTTCATTACTTTTGCACCTCGTTTTGAAACGTTGGGGAATTAGCTCAGTTGGCTAGAGCGTTTGCATGGCATGCAAGAGGCCACCGGTTCGAGCCCGGTATTCTCCACTTTTTATCCTCCTGATTTTATTTGGCTTTATTTTCCTGCTACACACCATAGACATTAAACCGGTTTTCTGTGCGGGATTTTTTACTTTTTCAAGCCTCGTTTTATCCCACCAAATACCTGTTCGGCATATTGCCGGGGGTGTAATCCATACCATAAGCAGCCTTCATCAGTATCTTTACCGCGGCATAGACATCCTCCTCTGTCCTCTGGAACTGCCTAAGAAGGCCCATCATGGAATAGCTTATAGGATTGACAGAAGGGATGTAGGTTTCCCATTCGTGGCCCTTGCCCCACAACAGTCCTTTGACCACATGATGCAGGTCGGCACCCTTGCTGATCAGGAATTTCATGGTTTCAAAACAGGCATTACGATGCTGGTTTACCGTATGAAAGACCGGTGTCTGGCCACCAGAACCCCAGTCATCGGTACCTGCACAGGCATTGACATCTGCTCCTCTTTGTACAAGTAACCTGGCACAATTGATCCTGTTGTACTCCGCACACAGATGTAGCAGTGTTACATCTTCCAGAGGGGTAAAAGCGGCCTCGATACTGTACCTCCGCCACATCAGCGTAGGGTCGGTATCAAGGAATAAGCTCAACCTGTCAGCATCATCGAGCATAATGGACAGCAACAGCGGATCATCAAACTCCAGCCCGCTGTCTACAAAGGCCCGGATACACTCCGTAAAATCAGGCGAACGCAGATATCCAGTGATGAGTTCGTAAATAAGCGGCTTGCCTCGATATTCCGCATTGGGACTCACACCATGGGCAAAACACTCTCTGATTCCCTCAGCAGAGTGGATTTCGATGTCAATAATAATCTTTTGGAAGTAATCCATATACCCATTAAGGATTATTGCCTGATGCGTTTAGCTTGCAGTGGGCAAACATGGGGTCCACGTGAATATAGGTCTCCGCCCTTTTCTTGTTGAGCCACTTGAGGAAGTATTCGTTCTTTTTACTCTCCTTGGCGAAATTAGAAATCTTGTCAAAATCCTGCTTCATATTGGCCTTGTGAGGCTTGGATATACTGTTTAGACGAATGATTCTATAGGCCTTTTTACCTCCCGGAATAGTTATGGCCAAAGGTTTAGAAATCTGTCCGGACTTCAGTTCGAAGATGGCAAAATATGTATCAGGGTCGAAGTCATCGGCCGAAAAGAAGGTCGAATTTGTATTGTTGTTTTTAACCCTGCCGGCATT
>JAKQGD010000031.1 GCA_029573365.1 Bacteroidota bacterium
ATGTCGACGGTTTTTATGTCGTTTTCGGCCAGGATGCGGAGACATTTTTCGAGGTTGTCACGCGACATGACCTCGTCCTTGCGGTCAGGGCCCGCATCCACATGGCAGTGGGCACAGGACTGGTTGCAGAGTTTGCCTACATTGATTTGGAGTACTTCAGGATACACAGGAGTCAGCGGGCCAGCCAGCCGCGAAGCAAAAGGCTGGAAAGACTTCATGAACGTTTCCTGTCCATTGAGGACTCTGAGCTGAAAATAAGTATCTGCCAGCCTGTTTTTAGATCTCCGGAGGGTCTGGCTCCGCTGTTTTACTCCCATACCAGGAATTTACATAAGTTTTGCCTTGAGTGTATTCATCATCGGCACAGCATTGACGAGTGTGGCTCCGCCTCTGATGGCTGCGGCTACATGGATGGCTTCCATCATCTGTTCTTCGTCGGCCCCTTCAGACATACATCCTTGCGTATAGGCGTCCATACAATAAGGACACTGGAGAGCATGGGCCACAGCAAGGGCGATTAGGTTTTTTTCCCTTACGGTCAATGCACCTTCCTTGAAAACTTCTCCATACCACTCGAAAAATTTTTTGCCCATATCTGGCTGGAGGTCTACAATGTTACCAAACTTTTTAAGGTCCTCCTGATTAAAATAACTCATATGTATTTGATCGTCAGTTTAATAAAAAAATATCGTCCGTCTTAAGCGGTTGCTCCACGTTTATCGGGGTGGCAAAATAGCAACAAATTACAATTTTACAAACCTCAGGAAAAGAACACGTCCTGTCATGGTCATGACCCTGGCTATGTAGAATCCCGGTACAAGAGCTGAAATATCTGCCTGGTCACCCGTGCCCACTGCGACTGGCGAAGCATCTGATCCGAATATTTGTATGCTCTTAACTTCGACAGAAGGCGAGAAAGAAATTATATCTGAGGCAGGATTGGGGGTGAGTCTGAGGCGGCTGTAGCCGAATGGATTGCTGACGCCTGTAGGGCAAAAGTCCCTTTTCCAGTTGATCCTGGTCCACGTTGACGCCCAAAGTCCCGGTGTGGTATTCTGACCGGGAACCACATAAACAGAGGTTTCTGGTCCTGAGGCTTCAATAAATTCGTCGACCTGTGCAGCCTTGATTTTTCCTCTCACTACGGAGATAGTGTGGTGAATGGGTTTTGTGGTGCCCAAAGACCGGTATTCGTCCGTTCCGTATCTTACCCAATAAGCAGCATTGTCCATGTAGGTCTGGCCCCATTCTTCGACATAGGTTTGTGGCATAAAAGCGTCAACATGTGTATCTATGGACCCCACTGCAAAATTGTGATCCATTGGATTGCCCCAGGTACTGCAGTAGAGGGCAAAGTCTGGTTTCTGCATTCTGACCGTATCCCTTTGTGCCCTGAAAGCAGCAAAAAGGGCTGTCAACTGAGTAGTTTTGTTGTCAAATTCACTTTCCACATCCACCACATATCCCTGGTAGCCTGTGGCTGCAGCCATACGCAATGCGACGGCCTGCTG
>JAKQGD010000657.1 GCA_029573365.1 Bacteroidota bacterium
TCACATAACGGCCTGAAGGCCAAAATCCACGCCAATGAACTGGCAAATTCTGGAGGAGTGCAGGTGGGTATAGCAAATAATGCCGTATCCGTAGATCATCTCGAAATCATAGGCGATGACGAGATAAATGCCTTGCAGCAAGCCGACACCATACCTACAGTACTGCCGTCCTGTTCTTTTTTTCTAAATATTCCTTATGCTCCCGCACGCCGTATGATAGATGCCGGTCTAGGCATAGCTATGGCCACGGATTTTAACCCCGGTTCGAGTCCTTCAGGCAATATACCTCTGCTGATGGCCCTTGCGTGCAACAATATGAGGCTGTTGCCAAATGAAGCTTTTAATGCTGTGACAATCAACGGAGCTTGGGCCATGGAACTGGGACATACCCACGGAAGCATAGCCCCCGGCAAGGCCGCAAACCTGATCGTCACCCGGGAGATTCCTTCTCTCGACTATCTGATATATTCTTTTGGCAGCCATTTAATAGAAAAGGTAATCCTCCATGGGGCACTTGTCAGCGGACATTGAAAACAGGAAGAATTTTTACGCTTTTTGTTTTAATTTTGCGGCCATTTAAAGCTTTTTTTGCTGCCGGGCGGCACAAACCTTAAAAGCCATCTGATGGTGCATCACTTAAAAAAAGGGGCCCGCATCGTTTTGTTTTTCGGTGTAGGAATCATTTTTCTCCTTCTTGTTTTCCAAAGGCAGAACAAAGCCTTTCAGGCTGACTGTGCCATCAAGGGCATAAGTCCTGACAACTGCAGCCTGGTACAAAAAGTAATCGATGACATCAGCGGAGCCAACTATTACTGGGTAGGCATGGTACTTTTCGTATTTATGATATCCAATATCGTGAGGGCTTACAGGTGGCGGATGATGCTCAAGGCCATAGGTTATGAAGCCCGTATGGTCAACCTCGTGGGTACATACCTGGTCAACAACCTCGCAAATCTCGGTATCCCACGTTCAGGAGAAGTAATCAGAGGGGGCCTACTCGCTGATTATGAAGACATACCTGTAGAAAAGGTACTGGGTACCATCGTCACTGACAGGATTTTTGATGTGATTATGCTGCTTTTGGCCACGATACTGGCCCTTATCCTCGGTGGCAGGGAATTTATAGCTTACCTGGAGGAAAATATCAGCTTGTCGCAAAAACTCAGGTTTATCACTAATAACCCTGTCATCATGGTCATCCTCGTGGCCCTGACCATTGCCGTACTTGTCTATATAAAATCAAACTTTAAAAAGCTAAAAAACACAAGGCTCGGCAGGAAGTTTTCGGATGTCCTTACAGGATTTGCTGACGGCATCAGTTCTGTAAAAAAGGTAAGCAGCGTCAGCTTATTCTTGTTTTACACCGTGCTCATCTGGGTGCTTTATTATTTGATGCTTTATCTTGCTTTCTTTTCTTTTGGTCCCACTTCGCACCTGGGACCTGTCGCAGGACTGGTGGTTTTTGTTTTTGGCAGCCTGGGTTTTGCCCTTCCCACGCCGGGCGGTATGGGCAGCTATCATTACCTTCTGGGCGAATCACTGGCCATGTACGGCCTCACAGGACTCGAGGCTTTTTCTTTTGCTAACATCGTATTCTTTTCGGTTCAGATTTTTGTCAATATCCTTTTTGGTCTCATTGCCCTTATCTTACTGCCACTGTTTAACAAAGAATAATGACGACCATTTCCTCAAAGATTATATCAGACAGCAAGGCCCTAACCACAGTGACCCGAAAATGGAAAGATGCCGGAGAAAAAATAGTTTTTACCAATGGGTGCTTCGACATCATTCATATGGGCCACGTCCTATATCTCGAAGAAGCCAGGGCACTGGGTGACAGGCTGATTGTAGGCCTCAATAGCGACTCGTCCGTCACCAGGCTCAAAGGTCCGAGGAGACCCATCACCGACCAGACCAACAGGGCTCATGTTCTTGCTGCTTTAGCTTCAGTTGATGCCGTCGTAGTTTTCGACGAAGACGACCCTTACAGGCTTATAAGCCAAATTTTGCCTGACGTCCTGGTCAAAGGCGGTGACTGGCGACCCGAGCAGATCGTGGGATCTGATGTCGTCCTGGCCAGAGGTGGTGAAGTACACTCCCTCAGATTTGTAGAAGGGTACTCCACCACCGGCATTGAGGCTAAAATAAGACAATTATAATTCGACCGGAATTCAAAATCGGATATTTTTTAGTTCGGTCATCAGTACATCCTTAAAAGCATGGGATAGGTCATCGGCCATCATACCATCAGAAGGGAAGAGCTCCAGGTTGGAGTCCAGTTTCTTTTTGGATTCCGCTGTGAGGGCTCTTTCGTCGCCGGTATATCTGCAGCCATAACCTTTGAAGTCATGGAATACATTGACAGGTACTGATTTTATTACCTCGCGGGTTCGGTTGTCGGTGACCCGCACCTTCCCGTGCAGTTCTGATTGCTTTTCGCGAAATACTTCGGATACATCTGCCTTGACACGTTCGTAAACCTGCTTTTCGACCCAGACATCCACACTGTCTCTTCTTTCTTTGACTTTCTCAGTCTTGACTATGACTTCTTTTGATTCGGTGTAGTTGTTCTGACGTTCCCTTTCCGGGCTGAAGCCAATGTTGTTAAGGTCTACCCATACGGTATAATCCGCTCCGGCATCGGCATTTCTGGCCATACGAAACTCGGTCCACTGACTGTTCAGCCTTGATACGGACATATCGGCGATGTTGCGTTCTATGGTACGACTCATAAAATCTCTAAGATCGTTGTTTATCCTGATTTCCACGAAGTTGGTGCCCAGGTCCAGTGCTTTTTCGACCTGTCTGTCAGTATCCTTGTACGAAGACCTGTATTTAAGGATTTGCATAAGATCAGAATAGGCATTGCGGGCATGGGTTTTATCGCCTGACCTTTCTGTTTTCGCCATGAGGTTAAGGGCATGATTGTAAAGGTAGGCACACATATTTTCCTCAGCGATTTCCAGTTCCTTGTTGTAATCCTTCATGTCAAAGGAAGCTACATAACCATCTTCGCTGGTCAGCGGAAGCAAGGGCTCAAGCCGGTCCTGCCTGTCTGCGAGGCCTTTGTACAAATCATGGATTTTTGGCCAGTTTTCAGGTCTTGACTGACCGTTAAGGCGGTTGATTTCCTTGAGCGATGTGGAGGTGAGCTTGCTGTACGCTTTTTCAAGGCCCATGACGTGCTCCGTCTTTTTGTTTCTGGCACCTGACAGCTTGGAAATGGCATAATCAAAGGCCTTGGCGTATTCGCCTTTTTCCACCATTTTGTTGACCGATTTGCAGGAAACCAGGAGCAGTGTGATGCTCAGCATGTACATAAAAGTTTTCATGATCTTTGGTTTTAGGTGTTTTGCGAAAGGTTTCATTGGGAAAACTTCCGAAACCTCCGAAAAGTAACAATTAAATCCAGCATTTAGATAATTTTTAACACGGTTGGCCCAAAGTCTGTAATTTTACTTTTACACAATAATGTTTTTTGTTTTGGATAAATGACGTTTTATTTATGCAGATTATGTCGACCAAGGCAGAAAAAGTGTGGTTATAAGCTATTTGCAAATTATGAGGATTTTAAATTCATGGCAATGGTTGATATTATTTAGAAAAAATTTTAACTTTGAGTTTAATTTTTAAAATCCGTTACCTATGGCCAGATATATGTGTATGGACACCCTCAGGTTTCTTTTGTACAATGTGCACAATGCCGAGGAACTATTGCAGTACGAGCGATTTGTTGACTATGACAGGCCGTCTTTTGATCTGTTGCTGGACTCAAGCAAGGCATGGGCGGACCAGGATTTTTATCCGTATTACCGGGAAATGGACGAAAAACCGGTCTATTTTAAGGACGGTGTGACACACAGTCATCCCATCCTGGCCAAGGTCATGAAGGATGCCGGCGAAAACGGCTGGCTTTGTCCGTACTTTGACTATGCCGACGGCGGGGCCCAGATGCCTTACACCATCGCCAATGCCACCAACCACATCATAGAATCAGCAAACAACAACATACCGGGATATATAGGCCTTACGTCGGGAGCGGCACACTTGATTGCCAGTTTTGGGTCGCAGGAGCTGAAGGACATGTTTATACCCAATATGGCAGCCGGCAAGTGGAGCGGTACCATGGCCCTTACGGAGCCGCAGGCTGGTTCGTCACTGTCTGACATAGTGACCTCAGCAAAACCCATGGAAGGCGGTCACTACCTTATTAAGGGCCAGAAGATATTCATCTCCGGCGGTGACCACCAGGCATCAGATAACTTTGTTCACCTCACTCTGGCAAGGATCGAAGGGGCTCCGGCAGGTACCAAAGGTATATCCCTGTTTGCGGTCCCCAAGTTCAGGACAGGGCAGGGTGGCGAAAACATTTACAACGACGTATGTGCTGTGGCAGACTTCCAGAAAATGGGACAACGGGGCTACAGCACCGTTCATCTGGTGTATGGAGAGCACGACGACTGTCACGGATATCTTGTCGGCGAACCAAATCAGGGACTCAGGTACATGTTTCAGATGATGAATGGTGCCAGGATAGATGTAGGTATGACAGCGACCTCGACAGCCACAGCTGCTTATTACGCTTCATTGCAATATGCAAAAGAAAGGCCACAAGGCAGGAAACTTACCAACGAGGGCGTCAAAAACATGACGGACCAGCAAGTGCTTATCATAGAACATCCCGATGTACGACGTATGCTTATGCTTCAGAAAGCCATCATTGAGGGTTCGCTGAGCCTTTTGCTGGAATGCTCCAAGTATGCAGATATATCTCACTGTGACAAGGGTGAAAAGGGTAAAAACAGCCAACTCCTGCTCGAACTGCTCACACCGGTAGCTAAAACTTATCCTGCCGAAATGGGCCGTGTATCGATAAACAATGGGCTCCAGGTACTGGGCGGCTATGGATACTGCATGGACTTCCCTTTGCAACAATACCTCCGCGACATCAGGATCATGTCTATCTACGAAGGTACCACGGGCATACAATCTCTGGATCTGCTGGGCAGAAAGATTCCTATGGAAAACGGCAAGGCCATCATGCTGCTTACGCAAAAGATGAACGCTGTCATAGCTGACGCTTCTGCCTACGAACAGCTTAAGCCATATGGCGAACAGCTTATGAAAAAGATGGGCGAATTGCAAAAAGCCCTGGAATATCTGATGCCATATGCCATGAAAGGTGACTATGAGATGTATCTCGCCGATGCTACCATTTTTATGGAAATGTCAGCTAACATCATCATCGCATACCAGTGGTTAAAAATGGCAGTGGCAGCCGCAGGAGAGCTCCAAAATGAGGCCAGGATGTACGACAAAACCTTTTACGAGTCCAAGATTCATACCATGAAATTTTACTTCAAGTATGAATTGCCAAAAACAAGGGCCTGCCTCGAAACTTTAACCCACCATGATAAGTTAACATTACCGACAGAGGCCGACGACGATACCATTTTTTAATACTAAACAAAATAATTCCATGAGCATAGAATCCATCCTTTCTGCCATAAAAGACCAGGCAGCCAATGTAGCACCTTTCGGGGCAAAGCTAAAGTTTGTCCTCGGCCAAGACATCGTCCTGATAGATGGTACGGGTGATAAAAATGTAGTTTCGCAAAACGACGAGGATGCCGCCTGCACCATCAGCATGGAGGCAGATACCTTCCTTCAGCTCAAAAACGGCGAACTCAACCCCATGATGGCCGTTATGTCAGGAAAAGTCAAAATCAAGGGTGACATGGGCCTGGCCATGAAACTTCAGTCGCTTATACAGTAATACCAAGGTAAAATATTTATCCGAAATAGTTCTTACCGCCCCAACGCATGGATTTATAAAGTTTCCCATTCGGATGAAACTAAAAGTACGTCTTTGCCCGATTCCTTGTTTTTTACCATGTGTATATAAGAAGTATCTCCAATTTTTTGGTGAAAAACAAGGATTTCCTCACCGCACAGCACTTCGTTTTTAAAGGCAAGCTTCAACACTTTTAAATCATGTGTGGCAATATAATTTTGATCCAGAGTTTCCATGATGATGCGGATCAGCTGTACATTGTTTATGTGCCCGTTCCAGTCCAGGTTGAGGTAATTGATTCTGACTATGTAAGGCTCTGTCCAGTTTTCATTAGAAGGGATGTCTGTCTCAGGTTTGCCTAAGGGTTCAGGCGTGTAAAACACCAATGATCCAAATTCAGGTGGAATTTTCATCATCCTGCGGGTAGAAGTGTTCATCAGGGCCCACTGACTGGCACAGGTGGCTACAGAGATGCCATGTGCATCATAGGCGAGATAATCCCTATAGGTAAAATAACCCTCAATGCCGGCGGGATAAGTGTCCACATGTATGGTTTCATTCAGACCGGGAAATCGCATAAACCTGAGTTCCATCCTGAGTAAAACCCAGCTGCCGCTCATGGCCTCGAGGTCCCATACCGATACTCCCATGCTCATGGTATGCTGCATCGAAGCCTCCTGCATCAATCCTGTAAGAGCATGCGGGTGGATGACCTTTCTTGGGCTTATTTCGGAAGTGCGTATGCGGAAATATTCGGTGTGTTTAGTGCCTTTAGGGTCGTCAGACATTGTAGCAGAGATATGGATATAAGTAGAGAGGGACTGCTAAAAAAGCGTCAGACTCAGTTGAGGTAATTTTTTCTGAAAAGGATACCCTTAAAAGCATCATATCCCGGACTGATCCCCGACTGTATCAGCGTGGTCTTTATATTGTCGACTCTGAGGTCTATGATAAATACCTTGCAGCCTATGGCATGTTCCAACTCTTTGTGGCCAGTTTTCCAGCAGTGGGCTATTTCTGCAGCGGTGGCATTGTAATTTTTATCCCACTTGCGGCCCAGAGTCACTTCGAGGTGAATGATGCCGTTTTCAAACTTTAAAAG
The DNA here is from genome assembly GCA_029573365.1 of Bacteroidota bacterium. Lineage (GTDB taxonomy): Bacteria > Bacteroidota > Bacteroidia > Chitinophagales > Saprospiraceae > OLB9. The sequence continues at coordinate 6,897 of JAKQGD010000657.1, forward strand.
CTTGGATGAAAGGCCGAGACTCACCCTGTAATAGAGGTCCGTCTCTACAAAATGTTTCCGGTTTATCTTCTGTATATCCATACTTAAAGCATCACAGAAATTGTGCCATATTTCATCCATGTGCCTAAATTTTTTTTAATCACTTTTTAGGGAGTGCCCCTGACGCTCCGATCAGGGTCGGGCTATCCGCTTTATCCCGATTATTTTCGGGATGTTCGCTTCTATCCCTCACTCGATTTGTTGAATTGTCGATTTGTTGATTTGTTGATTTGTCGATTTGCTTTATTTGTCAATTTGTCGATTTGTTGATTTGTTGATTTGCGACCCAACTCGCCAATCCCGATAGCCATCGGGACCAACAACCTAACTCGCCAACCGCCATTTTTTTTTATTTTTGCAACCGCAATTAAAAATACCTTGTATGAGCCATCTGGCGGAGTTGAAAAAACGGAGAACATTCGGCATCATTGCCCACCCTGATGCGGGTAAGACTACCCTCACTGAGAAGTTGTTGCTTTTTGGGGGAGCCATACAGGAGGCTGGGGCCGTAAAATCAAACAAAATTAAAAAGAGCACGACCTCTGACTTCATGGAGATCGAAAAACAAAGAGGTATCTCAGTGGCAACCTCCGTTATGGCATTTGAATACAGGGAAAAGCAGATAAACATCCTCGACACACCCGGCCACAAAGACTTTGCGGAGGATACTTATAGGACTCTCACGGCCGTAGACAGTGCCATCGTGGTGATCGACGTAGCAAAAGGGGTAGAAGAGCAGACAGAAAAACTCGTGGAAGTGTGCAGGATGAGGCATACACCCATCATTGTGTTTATTAATAAGCTGGACCGCGAGGGCAAGGATGGTTTTGATCTTTTGGACGATATAGAACAGAAACTAAACCTTAAGGTCACTCCGCTGAGCTGGCCTGCCGGTATGGGCCAGTTGTTCAGAGGTGTCTACAGCCTGTACGAAAAAAATCTTATCCTTTTCAGCCCTCATGGCAAGCAGTCGGAAGAGGATATTATCCTTATCGACAACCTGGAGGATCCGCTTCTGGAACAGAAAGTCGGCAAAAATCTGGCCAATGACCTGCGGAATGATGTCCATACCATAACCTCTGTGTACCCTGAGTTTAACCGGCAAGACTACCTCGATGGCAAGATATGCCCTGTATTTTTTGGAAGTGCTGTCAATAACTTTGGGGTTAGAGAATTGCTGGATTGTTTTGTGGATATAGCCCCGGACCCATTGCCACGCGAAACAGAAGAAAGAACCGTAAATCCTGAGGAAACAAAGTTTTCGGGCTTTGTATTTAAAATTCACGCAAATATGGATCCCAAGCACCGGGACAGGATCGCCTTCCTGCGTATATGCAGCGGCAGCTTCGAGCGAAATAAAAACTACTACCATGTACGCCTCGATAAAAATCTGAAATTTCCCAACCCTACGGCTTTTATGGCCTCTAAAAAGTCCGTCATCGACGAAGCGTATCCCGGCGACATTGTAGGTCTGTACGACTCCGGTAATTTTAAGATAGGCGACACGCTGACTGAAGGAGAGATTCTCCATTTTAAGGGAATTCCAAGTTTTTCGCCGGAGCAGTTTCGTTTTGTAAATAATACGGACCCGATGAAAACCAAACAACTCAATAAAGGCCTTGATCAGCTTATGGACGAAGGGGTAGCACAGTTATTTACCAAAGAAGACAATGGCCGTAAAATCATCGGCACTGTGGGAGCTCTGCAGTTTGACGTGATCCAGTACAGACTCAAACATGAATACGGGGCATCATGCAGTTATGAGCCGGTCAATCTCCATAAAGCCTGCTGGGTGAGCAGTAATAATACGGTGGCCATGAAGGAATTTATGACACGGCGTAAAAAAGACTTGGCAAAAGATACAGATGATAAACTGGTCTTCCTCGCAGAGTCAGCCTGGTCCCTCAAGATGGTTCAGGAAAACCATCCGGACATTGAGTTCCATTTTACCAGCGAATTCTGACCTTGTTGATCAGAAGCAATATTCCCTTTTCTCTATAAGGGCATCAGCAATAAACCTTCTGTTTTCTTTGATATTCTGCAGTGGGTATTTTGTGTATTTCCTGAGGCCTGATATAAAACCTGGTTGCATAGCAGGATCTACAAAGGATGCTATGGCATCGGTCCCAAATCTCACAACCCTGCTGGATGCATCGTGCATGTAAGTACGAAGCATGGCTTCATATAGCTTCATGTCACGATCACCGGGATTTTGTGCCAGCTTTTCTATCCTCATCACCAGACTTTCAGCATTAAATACTTCAATGATGATGTCGGCGAGATTCATCAGGATTTCCTGCTCAGTTTTAAGATTTAGCTTGCCGCCCATAGCCTGCTGTGCAGCAGTACCCAGCAACATGATGAGGACTTTCTTAAAATTGGCTACCTGTGATTTCTCCTCAGCGTAAGCACCTACGTACAATTCGCCGTAAGGCACATTATTCATAAGTTCGTTTTGTACAGCCATGCCTGGCGTCATCAGGTCGATTTCGCCTTTCATAGCACTTTTGAGTACTGAGCTCATGATTACCATGCGGTTGATCTCATTGGTACCTTCAAAAATCCTGTTTATTCTTGAGTCGCGGTAGGCTCTGGCTACATGGCCTTCTTCACTGTATCCCATGCCACCGTGGATTTGCACTGTTTCATCCACAATATAATCAAGGACTTCTGAACCTATAATTTTTATGATGGAACACTCAAGGGCATATTCTTCTGCAGCTTGTCTTTTAGCCATGTCAAAACTTGTGCCCGAATCCGACAGTTCGTTTTCTGCATGCTGAATGAGCTGTGCTGTACGGTATATGGCAGATTCAATGGTAAATATCCTGATGGCCTGCTCAGCCAGTTTGTGTTTTATGGCCCCGAATGTAGCGATCGGCACATCAAACTGCTCTCTTTCAAGGGCGTATTTCAGTCCGATGCTCATTACTTTTTTGCATCCTCCCAGACAACTTGCTCCAAGCTTAAATCGACCTGTATTGAGTACATTGAAGGCTATAAGGTGACCTTTTCCTATCTCGCCCAACAGGTTTGCGGCAGGTACCTCGACATTTTCCATAAAAACCATCCTGGTGGAAGAGCCCTTAATGCCCAATTTCTTTTCTTCTTCGCCGAGGGTAAGTCCTGCCATGCCTTTTTCGAGGATGAAGGCTGTAAATCCTGATTTTCCATCCTTCTGGTTTCTGCCATCAACCTGGGCAAAAACCGTAAATATATCGGCAAAACCGGCATTGGTGATCCACATCTTCTGTCCGTTGAGCAGGTAATGGCTTCCGTCGTCTGAGAGTACTGCCGTGGACCTGGCAGATAAAGCATCGGAGCCGCTTGATGGCTCAGTGAGGCAGTAGCTGGCCTTTAGTTCGCCGGATACAAGCCTCGGCAGGTATTTGTCTTTCTGTGCATCTGTACCATAATAAAGAAGAGGCAGCATACCTATGCCTGTATGTGCATTGTAGCTTACGCTGAATGAGCCTGATGGCCCTATCTCTTCGCCTATGAGCGTATTGGTAATAAAGTCGAGGTGGCTGCCGCCGTATTCTTCAGACATGTGAGTGCCAAAAAAACCAAGATCAGCAAACTGCTTCATCAGTGATGGAACCAGCCCTTCTTCCAGCTTTTCTATTCTGTCAGTCACAGGATGTATCTCCTGCTCTACAAACGACCTGACGGTTTCGCGGATCATTTGTTGTTCTTCGTTAAACTCTTCAGGGATAAAAAGGTCGGCAGCATTGCTTTCCTTGATGAGGAATTCTCCTCCTTTAAGCACTTTTGAATCAGAAATGACAGAAGACATGGCTGTTAATGTTAAGGTTTTAAAAAATTAAACTCAAAGTTAAATATTTATTCTTATACTGTCAATATCCTGTACCATAAATTTGTTAAAATATTTTAATAGACAGATAGTTATCTCATATTTATGGGGTTAACCCAATGTTAATTTATTGACCGAAAGGCATCATTGCCTACAGGCTTTATGCAATAAAACAAAGCCTTGTTTGCTGAGGTATTTGTAACTTTGAAATAAAATCCACACCTGATGAATAAGTTTGTAATGTTTTTTCTTGTTTGCCTCCCGTTTATGGTAGGAGGTCAGGTGATTTTTGAGTCGTCAAATCTGCCTGTCATTTCCATCAATACCCTGGGCCAGCCCATAGTTGATGAGCCCAAGATAAACGTGCAGTTTAGAGTCATATACAACGGGCCCGGCAAGGAAAACAGGATTACGGACCCGGCTACACATTACGACGGTCGGGCGGGCATAGAGTTGCGGGGCTCTACCTCCCAGTGGTTTCCCAAAAAACCTTATGGAATAGAATTGCGTGACAATGCCGGCAATGACATCAACGCTTCTCTTATAGATATGCCTGAAGAAAGCGACTGGATACTCAATGCCACCTACAATGACAAAACTCTAATGAGGGATGGCTTGTATTACATCCTGGCAGGAAGTTTTATGAATTATGCCCCGAGGGTTCGTTATAACGAGCTCCTAATCAATGGTCAGTATGAAGGTATCTACCTGCTTCTGGAAAAAATTAAAAGGGACAAAAACAGGGTAGACATCGACAAACTTGAGGCGATGGACAGTGCCGGAGATGCCCTGACAGGAGGCTACATCCTAAAAATGGACAAGGTCAATGGATCCAACACAGGGGATGGCTGGAACTCTCCATATCCTCCTTTTCCGGGAGCGTGGCAAAAGACCTTTTTTCAGTATGAATATCCTGACTCCAGAGACATCACCGCGGTACAAAAAAACTATATCACCGGGTTTATATCCCAAATGGAAAATGCCATAGCTTCGCCAGACTACAGACATCCGGAGACAGGATACAGAAAATGGATTGACACACAAAGCCTCATGGATTATATCATCATCAACGAACTGGCTAAAAATCCTGACGCTTACAGACTCAGCACATTTTTTTACAAGGAGCGGGACAGTGACGGGGGTAAGGTACATTTCGGGCCCGTCTGGGACAATAATCTGGGTTTTGGCAATGTAGATTACTGTACACAGGGCAATCCCGAAGGACTGGTCATAACAGATTTTAATACAGTCTGCCCCGGTGACGGGTGGGTAATACACTTCTGGTGGAAAAAATTTCTGGAGGACGAAGATTTTTATTTTTCGCTCAAAAAAAGGTGGAAACAACTGCGTGCAGCACAGCTGTCGGACGACAGGATCCACTTTGTCATAGATTCCATCAGCACTTTACTAAGTAAGGCACAGGGAAGGAATTTCCAGAGGTGGCCTGTGCTCGGACAATATGTGTGGCCCAATTACTATGTCGGACAAACCTACGACGAAGAACTGCGGTGGTTCAGGAGCTGGATGGGCAGCAGGCTTGCCTTTCTTGACATGACGTGGGATGTGAGGTCAGATACTGTTTTAATACCTGATGGCAAAGGGTACACGGTGACCCCAAACCCGGTGTCGGATATGCTTACGATTACTTCACGAGACAGGATACCTGACGGAACCCTGTTTTTTGTACTCAATATGAATGGTCAAAGAACAGCCCTCAGAGGCACCCGCACGACCTATCAGGTAGAGGCTGACGTTTCGGGCCTGATACCGGGAGTATATTGTCTGTTTATTAAAGAAAAAGACAAGGACACACCCATCAAATTTGTAAAACTATAGCCTTTAGCAGGAATATGTCAGTCTTTATCCACCGATCATTTAAAATCGCGGCCCTTTCATGACAGAAATGTCCTATACTAATGAGTTTGCAAAGCATCGCGGCCTGTTGCTGGTACTGGCTGGCGGGGTGCTGTCATTGTTGTTTTGGGTTGCAGATCCGTTTGGTCTGGGAGGCAAAGGAGTAACGGTACTTTCTGTGGCGGTGCTTATGGTCTTTTTATGGGTGACAGATGCCATGCCTATGCCTGTGGTGGCCATCCTACCGTTGGTGCTGTTTCCGTTGCTGGGAATTTCCACGCTGGAAAAGGCATCCGCATCGTATTCAAATCCTGTCATTTATCTTTTTTTCGGTGGTTTTATGCTCGGCCTCGCCATAGAGAAATGGCAACTGC
>JAKQGD010000054.1 GCA_029573365.1 Bacteroidota bacterium
CACCGCACCGATGCCGTCTCTGTTGCTTTTAACACCTTGAAGACTTACCTTTATATAATTGTTAGGAGAGCCTGAATTTACGTGCAGCATTGTGGGGTAGGGGCCTACATTCATCACTGCTATATCCGGTGCACCATCATCATTGATATCCCCAACAGCATTGTTAAAACTGGATGCAGTATCGCCCTCTATTTTAACACCGGGATCAAAGGTGTTTTCCGGAAAATTATTGACATAATACTGACTGTTTATGGCAAAACGTCCCGGTAGCATACCGCTGACATACAAGTCCGGGTCGCCGTCCAGATCACCGTCCAGGAAATTGGTTCCCCAGGCTATAGAATAAAACCCCACGCCGCAAGTGTCAGCATCATTGGTAAAATATTCGCCTGAGCGGTTGACAAGCAAGGCGTTTCCTGCTTCACTGTTGGAAACATATAGATCTTCAAATCCATCCAGGTTGTAATCACTTACCGAAGCACTCATGCCGTCCATTTTAAGGTCGGTGCCTGTTTGTACACTTACATCCGAAAACGTGCCGTCACCATTGTTTTTGAGCAGTGTGTTGCCTCTCTTTCTGTCATGGGCAGTATACAAGTCCGGCCATTTATCGTGGTTGTAATCAAAAAAGGCCGAACAAAACGGAGTCTTACCGTCATCCTCCGTATTTGATTCCGTGGTTACATCCACGAAGCGGTTTTTTCTGTTCATCCACAGTTTTGAAATGTTTGGTTCGCCAGTAGATTCTATTCGGCGTAAGCCATAATATAAATCTGCAAATCCATCTCTGTTATAATCACCCCACACGGCACCAAAGCTGGTAAAAATTTCTGTTGATAATCCCATTTCTTCTGTGATGTCCTCAAGCTGCAGATTGCCCACATTGCGGTAAAGCCGGTTGTAATTGTCAGCCATTGTCAAATACAGGTCTCTGTCCCCGTCATTGTCAAAATCTACCCACAGCACATGTTTTACTTCTTCAAGAAGTGCCGGCAACAGATTGATTTTTTCAAGGCTGGTACCACGGTTTATATAAAAATGGATTTCGCCGCCATCAGAACTGGCAAATGTAAGGTCATCGCGAAAATCACCGTTAAAATCTGCAAAACTCACACCCCCACCGGCCGTACCATTTCCATATTGATGGTTGATGCCATATTCTAAAGCACGATTGACAAACTGTGCCTGACCCTTAATAGAAACAGTCGTCACTGCAATAAGACCTGTTATAAAAGCAAATTCAAAAATTCTCATTTCAACAAAAGTATAAAAAATCAAATGGATTAAATTAAAACCCGTAATTTTATGGGTAAGCAAAGTTAAGTAATTTTGGGGTGGTGGATTGTGGGATGTTGCTTTTTCAAAATGAAAACGGCATAATTTATGCAATATCAATTAATTGGTACCATAAAATGATCTCAAAATGTCTCGAAAGTTAATACTCTTTTTACTTCTGGGCTTTTTACCTATATTTTTGCAGAGCCAGGAACTCGTTTGGATGTATAAAATGGGAGGCACCTCGGCCGATGTGGGGACTGCAATTACGTTGGACAATAACCAATCTGTGTTGGATGTGACAAATTTTTCTGGCAGCGTAACTGTTTCAGGAATCATTTCCTATACTTCAAGGGGCTCTCAGGACATCGTCCTGAGGAAAAGTTCAGCTTCCGGAATTTATCAATGGTCTTTTCAGATAGGTAGCAAATCGATGGATACAGGCTATGATATAACGACTGATTCTGAAGGAAACGGTTACATTATTGGAACGTTTTCTGACTCGCTTTTTCTAAATAATACATTTTTGCTCAAAGGCGACAATGTGTCACTTTCCTCCTTTATTATTAAATTCAACTCCAATGGAGGCCTCATCTGGAGTACCAGACTGGTTTCAGACGTTGCTATCATAGCAAAGACCATCACAAGAAGTCAAAACAGCGAAATGATTATCTCAGGAATCTTTGAAGGTAATGTTAGTTTCGGAGCAGGAGTTTCGATACAAGGCAAAGGTGGTGGGGATTGCTTTTTGATTAAAATCAATGGGGGAGATGGTACTAGTCATTTTGCTTTGCATTATGGAGGGCATGATAATGAAACAGTCGATCATCATTTTACAGACAATCAAGGAAATTTCTACCTTGTCGGTGAATATCGCCAAAATGTGGATTTCGACCCTGGGCCAGGAACAGAAGCAAGAACAAGCAACGGAATGTCCGATGGTTACATCCTTAAACTCAGTCCTGTAGGCAAATTTGTTTGGGTGAGGACTCTGGGAGGTACTGGCCTAGATCAGGCAGCTTCTGTGGCTACCGACGGTCAGCGAAATGTCGTTGTTACGGGCAGCTTTTCTGCCAATGTACAGTTTTCTCAGGGTGGTATGCCATCGGCCTCCAAAGGGGGGACTGATATGTTCTTGCTTAAAATGGATGAAAACGGAAATACTCTCTGGAACAATACCTTTGGTGATACCCTCAATGATGCAGGAACAAGGGTCCTCGTTAATGCCAATGGCATCATATATCTGGTGGGTAATTTTAGATTAAGGGTCGATTTTAATCCTTCTCAACAGTTTAATAACAGTTCTGAATCAATGGGGGGGACGGACGGTTTTATTGGCTTGTTTAACCAGGATGGTAGCTATAATGAGCACTTTACTATCGGAGGCATGGCAAATGAGCAGATAAATGATATAGCATTAAAATCCAATGGTGAACTTATCTCGGTAGGTGGTTTTGGTGTAAATGTCGATTTTGATCCATCGTCATCAGAAGCCATAATTTTTTCAACCGGTGGCATCGATGGGTTTGTCTGGAATACTTTCGTTTGTGTTAATCCGTATATAAAAAGTGTAAAGGCATTCAAGCCGGTAGTCTGTCATGATGAAAATATTTTAATCCAGATTTTGGAAGGCTACCTAAACAGTGCTACTCAATGGTCATGGCAGAGAGGCAGCTGTAATAGCATTACGTTTGCCAGCGGTAATTTTCTTAGCATTCCTATAGATACATCCACTTCCTTCTATGTAAAGGGATTCGGAGGTTGCGTAACCAATGATGAATGTAAAAAAATCGACATAAAGGTATTTAAAGACAGTCTTGTCTACAACGATGTAAACCTGTGTCAGGGCGACACCCTCAAAGTAGGAAACAGCAGATATACTGCAGCGGGAACTTATACCGACTCGCTGCTTTCTGTGTCAGGATGTGACTCCATCGTTTTTACCGAGATTTTTCTGTACCCAAAATATTTTTCCAGCCAGAGCCTGGAAATTTGTGACGGAGACACCGTTTGGGTAGGCGATACGCCGCTAACTTTTGCCGGCACTTTTTCCAATGTTTTTCCCAGTATTTATGGCTGTGATAGTATAATTGTAACAAATCTGAATGTACTGCCTACAAGTGTGCAAAATGCAGAGGCCATCATATGCAAAGGCGAATCTGTGACCATTGGCTCAGAAACCTATACAGACACAGGGACCTATTTTCAGACGTCGGTTTCCACCAATGGTTGTGAAGACATCCTGATTGTAAAGGTTACATCCTTGGAGACAGAATTTGCAGGTTTTGCCAATATCTGTGAGGGCGAAAGTGTTAAAGTGGGCAACAGTACTTACACCCAGTCAGGAGTCTATGTAGATTCTTTGGTATCTTCGTTTGGATGTGACAGCATAATCACTACTACAGTCGTCAGCAGACCCAACCCCGAAGTGTATTTTGAGTACTCATTGTGTCAGGGTGACAGCTTGGTTATAGGTAACCACGTCCATTTTAACTCCGGTATTTTTACCGATACATTGCCTACCATATTTGGTTGCGACAGCATTATCGTCATAGATATCAATGTCCTTCCTGTACCACCTGTTACAGATCAATCTCTTAAAATTTGTGAAGGTCAGTCAGTCAGTGTGGGCCCAAGGAAGTACACCACACAAGGCACATACAGAGATACCCTTCAGTCTGCCAATGGCTGCGACAGCATTGTCATCACCAGACTCCAGGTATTTAAAAAGAACTACAGCCAGCAGGCATTTATTTGCAATGGCGAAACTTATACCGTAGGCGGAATGTCCTTCACGTCCTCTGGAACATACAACATCAACCTCAAAAATAATGCAGGGTGTGACAGCATTATTATGCTTACGCTCAATGTCGAAAACGAAAAGTTTTTTAATCAAACAAAAAAAATCTGCCCAGGTAATGTCGTTGTTGTGGGAGGCAATTCATACAACCAGCCCGGAGTCTACAAGGACACGCTGAATACTGCTCTTGGATGTGACTCTATCGTTACTACCACTCTGATTTATAATCACGTTTTTGTTCCGGTAAACCGCAGTATTTGTCAGGGCTCATTTGTAGTTATAAACAGCAAGGTTTACAATACGGCCGGCAATTTCACCGACGTGATTATCAAGCCAGACGGATGCGACAGTACCTTAAATATTACTATAAAAGTCAATCCTGTTTATGAGGTTGACACCTTGTTTGAAATCTGCAAAGGCGAAAGTGTAACCGTGGGTGCGTCCACATATTTTAACCCGGGCAAATACACAGAGATTTTGTCTACGGTGGGTGGATGTGACAGTACGGTACATTTCGAAATCCAGGTAGTCAATTTTGTTCCCGTATTTTTTACGGTCAAAGATACCCTGCGGGCCTTCAATATCCCCGGAGCCCAATACCAGTGGCATGAGTGTATAAACAACGAAAAAGTGCCGATATTGGGAGCTACACAGAGCTTTTTTCCATTGTTTAAATCGGGGAGTTATGCCTTGAGCATTACCTACAGAGGGTGCACCTACATCAGTAGCTGCGAATACGAGACGCTTACTGCTACGGGTGAACCAATCGACGAATTGCCGTTTGTCTTGTCTCCAAATCCGGCAAATTCTTTTGTCGAAATCAAGTCTTCCATTGCCGGCGAATTTGTCCTCAGGTCTGCTGATGGAAAGGTGGCTGTAGCTGTTTATCTCCCACAGGGAACCAACCGCATAGATGTATCGACACTACCTGCAGGTATTTACATTGCTGCCTTCAGAAATAAAAAAACAATAAGGTCTCAGATCCTTGTGATAGGCCCAAGGTGACAATAACTGGAGCTGATCTTGATCATTTGGCGGTGTGGCTGAACATTGATGTACATATGTCTGTTTATGGTGCTGATACTTTTTACTGTATTACAGGCAAATAAATAATATCTATGTCAGAGCATATTCTGGTCGGTGATGTTTTTAAATTTAAGCAGTTTGACATCAGGCAGGACCAGTGCAATATGAAGGTAAATACGGATGGTGTGTTACTGGGAGCCTGGTCTGATGTTACATCAAAACTCAAGGCCCTGGATGTAGGCACAGGCACTGGCGTCATTGCCATCATGCTGGCACAGAAAAATGTAGAGCTCCATGTGACCGGCGTAGAAATAGATCTGGGGTCCTTCAGCCAGGCTGAATACAATATGAGCCATAGCAGGTTTTCTAATCGGTTGACGGCAGTCAATGCATCTGTACAGGATTACAGCCGGGACAGTGATCAAAAATATGACCTCGTTATCAGCAACCCTCCTTTTTTTACGGGAGGTACCTTTTCTTACAACGAAAACAAGGCCAACGTGCGGCACACACTTAAGCTTTCGCATTCTGATCTGCTTTTATCCGTAAAAAGGGTTTTGACGCCTGAAGGTCACTTTGATGTCATCCTGCCTTACATCGAAGGGCTCAGATTTATTGAGATAGCTGAGAAATACGATTTTGGTGCTGAAAAAATGACGTTGG
>JAKQGD010000067.1 GCA_029573365.1 Bacteroidota bacterium
ATCCAAACCTTGACGATACCGTAAGGAGTAGCTCCCTCCCTGTTGGTAATGTCATCGCAGCAAAACTTAACGTATGCTCCATTGTCAGGATCATAGTCCGGTGAAGATGGATTACTGGAACCGTCATTTGGATGTCCGTCAGCGTTATATGTTTTATTGCCTGTGTAACCACATCCGTCAGCATCCCTTACCGGGTCATCTTCTCTTCTCAACTCCAGGTGTACAGGCGTACAGCTGTCATAAGAACCATTGTCGACAGAATTGGCAAACAACTTGGCAATACCGTCATCTTCGCCACCGGTGGTGAGAGAAATGACTATGTGCTGCTTGGCTATTGCCACAGGTGCCGTCTTATCAAGGACTGTGACAGTAATGTCGTAAGTGCCTGTGTTTCCACAGCAGTCTTTTGCTATGTATGTAAAGGTGTGGATGCCTTTAGGTGCACCTGTCACCAGCCATCTTCCACTAGGTACGTCGAGTCTGATACTTACCCCTACAGGGCCGGTAACTGTATAGCTTGGGTTGGCATCACAATTGTCATGAAGGATATCAGGAGACGGCAGCAGGAAATTAGCCGAGCAGGTCCATGGGTCCACGCTTACTGTAACATCTTTGGCCTCCACAGTCGGGGCCTCTTCATCAGCGGCCTTAATTACTTGTGTGATAATTCTGGTTTCGCCACTACACCAGTCAAGGAGTGTCCAGAGCCTGATGATTTTTTTACTGTTGCTACAAGCGGCACCGCATGCAAGAAGCTCGGTATCAGATTTTGCTGCCATCAGATTACAAACCTGGCCTGACAGTGGCACTCCGAAGACTGTAGGCCACGCGGCCTGTGTAGCCTCAAGTGTAGCCTGAATATTAGCTGCTGCGTCTGCGGCTGCGTTGTTTGGATATGTACCAGGTACCTGAGACCTGTACAATTGCTTGTAAAATTCAAATCTTTTTGCCTTGATGTATGCAAAGATGCCCGGCATAGTGACATCAGCACCACAGGTCAGAGACACATTGTTGGTGGGAGGAGTGATGTCTGCCAGAGTGACAGGATTAAACCTGTATTCAGTAACACAGGGAACAGATTTGTTTCCTGCATCGTCAGTAAAGACCCATGTACGCCTGATGATCTTGGCTCCACACGTCTGCGTAGCTATCACCTCATCAGAAAATGCGGTCTTGTAACCACCACAAGCTTCGTCCACGACTGGCTTGGGATAGACAAGTGTGCCGGCAAGAAATGCGGCTTCATCGGTACATCTGAAAGCACACGCAGGGTCAGTATTGCCTTCAGGACACAGACATTCTACCTGTGGAGGCAGCTTGTCTTCTACTTTCATAGTGCCCCAACAAGAGTTGCCTCCTGGATTGGTCACTGTTACGGAATAGTTGCCCGGAGCCGTCACTACCGGGTGAGTGTAAGGATTTGTGGGTGTAATACCACTCACCTTCACCCTGAATCCACTGGCCAGGAAGTCCACACCAGGAACTTCACCTTCCAGTATCATGGATGGTCTTATCACCGCCTGACAGTCCGCATTCAGAGATACCTGTACATTGTCATTGCAGGTAATCTGGTTTTGTGCCTGACCGTCGGCATAAATAAGGAATGTAAAGAGGAAAACAAACAACCATGTCTGAATCCCCCTGGAACGGAAAAGTAAATCTTGTTTTACCATGGGTAAAAAGTTTTAGTTATTAAAAAATGAGTTCATGCCCGTCGTCATTCGGGCCGAGGTCAGATCTAAATAAGATTTACTTTGTGCGGGGAATGGTGCAAAGGTATATCAATTCGTATGGCACATGGATTTTCAATCCGGGGTAATTTTGGTATATTTTATTTCATAATATTCGCAACATATTCATAGTAAAAAAGCTGCTAATGTATTTTATTATATCTGTCAGCAGTTTTAATAATCACATGCTGGTTTTATTGCAGATGTATGTAGTCTTTTTTTATTTTTTTCACATGAAAAAATATAACCCATTTATTTCCAGTCAATTAGATAGTTCAAAAACTGTGCCAATGCCTGTAAGAATATAAAACCTCATTTTTTAATATAGATTTCTACTTTTTACACACACCATATATTCTTTTAAAGGCATCTTAATGTCAGAAAATGTCCTTGTTAAAGTTCATTTTTAACATACAGGTCGCGACCGGAATGTTTTTAAATCTCTTTTTCTGACTTTTAAAATATTCTGGAAATGTATATCAACGAAATAGCATTATGGAATCGTAACAGGCATATCTACTTTAAAGCTGGTCTGGTAACTGCTCTGTTTTCTTGTTATGTTGTCATCAACATGGAGTTTCTTAATACCAATGCCGGCATAACGGAACCCGAATACCTACCTGAAGTGTCTTCTCTTACGCTTCTGGCTCACAGCGAAGCCATCAGGGTGCCTGATCCGCCTGCCGTCAAGGCGGCAGCCACTCCTTCTTCTGCGTACGTTCCTCCCCAGATCTTTACTCCTGTAGCTGTTGATTTGCCTGTGACGACACAACCGGACTTTCCCACCGAGTCACCAACTTTGCCACCTGTCGTATATGCCGCACCACCTGCACCTGAGCCTGCTCAAAAAGAAAACAATGAGCCGATGGTATTTGCCGAGGAGATGCCTTTTCTGACTTCGTGCAGCCATCTGACAGGGCGAGAAAGGAATGTTTGTACCGAAAAAACCATGCTGGAACTCATATACAAACACCTTAAATATCCGCCCATAGCAAAGGAGCTTAACGTCCAGGGCACTGTAATTATCAGCTTCGTGATAGACAAAAACGGCCAACTTGGCGAGGTAAATATCCTTAGAGATATAGGTGGCGGGTGTGGCAAGGCCGCAGCTGTTGTAATAAAAAATCTGGGTCAATGGTCACCGGGCTATCAGAACAAAAAGGCAGTTAATGTAAAATATTCTGTGCCTATCAAATTTGTACTGCAGTAATACATGATAAGGATTGAGGATAAAAAATGCCTTGCCAGAAAAAATAAAAAGCCTGCACTGAGTGCAGGCTTTTTGTAGCGTGGGGCGGGCATGATCCGCCGACCTTATGATTATGAATCATACGCTCTAACCAGCTGAGCTACCACGCCATTGGCATAGCAATAATCTAAGCGGGTGCAAAGATAAGACGTCTTTTCTTAAAAATATAAGAGGCTGCCAAATATTTTTACAGGTAAGTGTTCTCTATGTAACTGTACTTTTCGGGATGGTCAGTATTGTAATGAAGTCCCCTGCTTTCCTTACGCATCTGGGCGGCCTTTGTGATCAGGTAGGCTATGGTGATCAGGTTGCGGAGTTCGCACAACTGGGGCGAGATGATTGTATTATGATACAATGTTTCTGTCTCGGTATAGAGTAGGTGGAGCCTGTCAAGGGCTCTTTTAAGACGTACATCTGTCCTTACAATGCCCACATAGCTGCTCATAATCTCTTTAAGTTCCTTGTGGCTCTGAGTGATTAGAACCATTTCCTTAGGCTCGGTGGTGCCTTCGGCATCCCATTCAGGTATGCTTTCCATGATATGGTAACTGTCTATACAACGAGCCACATCCAGATGTATCCTGTCAGCAAAGACCAGACCCTCGAGCAGTGAGTTAGAAGCAAGTCTATTGGCCCCGTGCAGACCCGAATTGGTGCACTCACCGGCAGCGTATAGCCGGGATATGGAGGACCGGCCCATTTCGTCAGTGAGTATCCCTCCACAAGTATAATGGCACGCAGGTACTACAGGTATCATAGCCTTCATGGGATCAATACCTAAGGATACACACTTTTCGTATATGTTAGGAAAATGAGTTATAAAAGCTTCCTTGTCCAGGTGCCTGCAGTCAAGGTATTCGTATTCGTCACCATGTATTTTCATTTCATTGTCTATGGCCCGGGCCACTATGTCACGAGGAGCCAATGAAAGCCTTTCGTCATATTTATGCATGAATTCAATACCTTTGGTGGTCTTAAGGATACCTCCAAAACCTCTGACCGCCTCAGAAACCAGAAAAGAAGGATTTTCGCCGGCAGGGTTATACAGTGACGTAGGGTGAAATTGCATAAACTCCATGTTTGACACTCTGCCCTTGGCTCGGTACACCATGGCTATGCCATCACCTGTGGCTATGACAGGATTTGTAGTACTTTTATATACCTGCCCGGCACCACCTGTGGCCAGCACAGTAACCCTCGAAAGGAAGGTTTCTATTTCCTTGCTTTTTTTATTGAATACATAGGCTCCGTAGCATTCGATGTCGGGCGTAAGTCTCGTGACATTTCTGCCCAGATGATGCTGAGTTATAATGTCTATGGCAAAATAATGCTCATGAAAGATGATATTGGGATATTGGCGGGCCTTTTCATTAAGGGTTCTCTGGATTTCCCATCCTGTGATGTCTTTGTAATGCAGTATCCTGTTTTCGGAGTGTCCACCTTCGCGGCCTAGGTCGTAGGATCCAGCCTTGTTTTTATCAAAACGTGCACCCCATTCTATGATTTCCCTGACTCTTTCCGGCCCTTCTTTTACAACAATCTCCACGATTTTTTCGTCGCAAAGCCCGTCACCGGCGTCCAGCGTGTCCTCTATGTGTTTGTTAAAATTGTCTATATTGCTGTCCCAGACGGCTGCTACACCTCCCTGTGCGTAGCTGGTGTTAGACTCTTTTTCATTGGTTTTTGTGAGGACGGTTATTTTAAGGTCTGGTCTTTTTTCGGCCATCCTGATAGCGAACGAAAAGCCTGCCACTCCGGCACCTATGACCAAAATATCTGTTTGATTCACCTGATAAAGCTAAAAAAGTTAATACAATATAACACGAATCTATGCCCCAAAAACGTGGGCACAATTTAAAAACTAAAACTATGAGGTTAAGTTCATTTCGGCGTCAAGCCACAAAAAATAAAATCAAACTTTATTTTGATCCCAGAATCTTTGTTTCAAGAAAGGTCCTGTAAGCTGCCGCACTGCGTTCGCTGATCATTTTCCTGTAATTGGCCTGCGAAATGGGAAATACGTCATAGGAATAATTTTCATTTGCGGTGTACTCTGCTGCATCACTTATGACCTTGCGGTAATATTCCAATGACTTTTCTTCGTTATCAAATTTCCTGACCAGAATGATCTGTGAATTTTCATCAAGATTGAGGGTGCCGTCTCCCAGCTGAAGGTTTTCCTTCCTGAAATTTTTCTTGTTGTATTCAGAAATGGCTATCTTAAAATTGATGTGTCTGGTTTCCTCCAGGTTGTATGTCACCACAGCCACATAGTGTATGGTATTTGGTTCCCTTTGATATATCTTGTCCACATCTTTTACTTCGGTAAATGCCGTGCCGTCGCCCCCCAACAATCTTAAAATTTCCTTGGCCTTGGTCTGCTCAGGAGTCCCGGGATACAGGCTAACCACATCATTTAGGGCCTTGGCATAGGCTTCTTTTCCGTCTCTGCCTCCCAGGCACATGGCTCTCAGCAGCGAAAAACGTGCATTGTACGAGTCATCTTCGGATATGGCATTTGCTGACTGGTCTATGGCATCAAGGGCCTTTTGATATTCCTTTTTTTCAAACAGGGCATATGTGGCTCTGTAATATTTTTCGGCCTTATTGATGGAGGACTTCGACTTGTTAAAATAGTCCGGATCCGAGAGAATGGCTGTATACTTTGAGTCAGGATATTTCCTCATAAGTTTTCCTTTATAATCCTCAGCCTTTGCCGTATTGCCGAGGTCCGTGTGATCCAGGTACAGGTAAAAATATGAATCCAGTTCATGAGAAGTTGGGCCATACCTTTCGTGCATGTTCTCCAGAGTAGAGGCAGATTTTGCAGGATTACTGATCTTGTCTCTGAACAGTTTGCCCAGGGTAAACATGGCTTCAAGGATCTTGTCATTGGCCTCCTGTTTCCTCATAGGGTTATTGGGAAGTTCTCTCAGGAATTTTTCATACTCCTCTTTGTCAAAGTTATCTTCCTTGGCCTCTTCCTTTTTGTCATCTTTGATGTAGGCAGTTTCATCCTTGCTAAATGACGCCTTGCTGCTCCTACGCCAGTTGTCCTCCAGGGGTCGTTTACCCCACTTCTTGTCAAACTCCTCTTTTCCCTTTATCATGGCAGATTTGTTGTAGGCAAAAAAACTGCTGCTGGTATTATCTATGGTTGGCCCTCCCGTAAACAACTTGCCTTCCCTGGATGGTTGCTGAGCATCCTTGGTTTCAGGGATTTCTTTTTTATTTCTTTTGAGCCAGCCGGGAATGACTTTTTTCTGCTCCTCCGGGCTCAGTGATGCAAAATAGAGAAGCGTGTCCTGGTACCTGATAATGCCCATATTGGTGGCAATATCCTTTAGGTTATCGACATACTTTGACACCTTTGAAAATCTTTCATCGGTTTTCAGAAGTAGGTTACGGGTAGTGTCATAATAGTTGGAAGCTTCCAGGTATTTTTCATCAGTGTAGTACAATTCGGCTACTTGATAATAAGCCTCGGTCTTAAGCTTTTGGTTTGAGATGTTGGCATTTATGGAATTTCTGAAGTTTGTTACTGCCTCGGCATAGTTTTTCCTGGAATTTTCGATTTCGGCAATGGTAAAATAAATCTGGTCTTTAAACTCCAGGTTTTTATCTTCCTTGAGCATCTTTTTGAGATCACTTATCACATTTTCATGCGTCCTGGTACCACTCGAAAATCCGGATTTGGCTACAGCAAGGTCAGCCATAAAGTCCATCCTGTCTGATTTATTGTATTTCCTGGCTTTCTCAAAATAAGCAAGGGCCTTGTCATGAGCACCGCTAATCTCACTGATCTGGCCTGCTATGTAGGCGTATCTGCCTTTAAGGTTGGAGGATTCTTCTTTTTCTATGGCTTCGTCAAGTCTGACCAGAGCTTCGGGGTATTTTTGTTGCTTGATGTACAGATTGGCATACGTAGCCGGCAACTCACCTCTGATATCGTCGCTTATAGTACCGGATTCGAGCCTGTCGAGGATGATTTCGGCTGTATACCAGTTTTCACGCTTTATATAAGTCTTGGCCAGCCACAACAGACCATCGCTGTATGCGGTATGGTCTTCTTCCTGTTTTTTAGGTTTAGCCGGTTTATATTCTTCTTCCGTTTCCTTTTCGGTATTTGTGACGGGTTTTGAGGTCTTAACAGGCGTGGAGGGAGTCTCGGTTTTAGGGGTAGCAGATGGGTCCACAGACTTGGAGGCAGGTTCAGCTTTGCTTACTGGCAACCCTTTTTTCCTGTTTTTGGCATTTTCCTTTCTCTGTTTTTCTTTTTCTTTAATCTCACGTTCACGTTGCTTTTGACGTTCCTTTTTTTCATCAGCTTTCTTTTTGGCAGCAGCCTTTTTCTCCTCCTCCTTGGTGCGGGCGACCTCCTCCTTTTGCTCTTTCAGCTCTTTTTTCTTTTCTTCCCGTTCCTCAGCTTTTTCCTTCTGCTCTTGTTCCCGGGCCTTTTTGGCAGCCTTTCCGGTGGGCTTTTTACTTTTATAATTGCGGCCATAAGGATTACCGGGATTGAAGTCTTCCTGAAAATATTCCAGTGTTTCTTCGGCGGTTTCGTATTCCTGCTTGAGATACTGAGCCTTGGCCATCATCACATAACAATCATCTACCCAGTCACTGAGTTCGTGCAGAGCCGACACTATGCTCACTTTCTCGATGATCTTATCCATCTCTGCCTTGACCATCTTGGGATTGTCTACGGATATAAAATCTTCTACCTCCAGGATCTTGTTGTAATCATCATTGTTGGCAGCCCTGAGTGTCTTCATGCTTTCCTTGAGGATTTCGCGGGAGTTCCAGTATCCGTTGTAGAGAGCGGTGGTATTGTGGTAAAATTTTCCGAATTTGGTTGTTTCGCCCCTTTTTTTTGTGGTCACGCACGAAATGGTCAGCGTGACTGCTGCCAGAGAGATCAGACCATATATAAGTATCTTGTGCAAAATATATTATCGTTTTTATTAATATTTAAAACGTGGAGGCAAAGATAAATCGTTATTTTGTTAATTAAATACTAATTTTAAAGCCTCTAAGAATTTAATAACTATTTTTGCGTAAAATTATTTTATAACTCACCCAAAATAATTTAAATTTCCGGACATGTCAGACGGTCTGCCAGCCAAAAGGAAGTTATGGGACAGGCTCAGAGATACATACAGGATTTCTATTCTGGATGACGAAAATCTTGAAGAGGTAGGGTCTTATAGCCTTTCTTTGCTTAATTTTTATATTTTTCTCAGTGTGGTAGCCCTCCTGCTGTCTGCTATAGTGATTTCCTTTATCGTATTTACTCCGGTCAAAAGGCTCATTCCGGGTTATGGCGACATTACTGACAATAAAAAGTTTATTGAACTGTCAAAAAAAGTGGACGACCTCGAACGCAATGTATCTGCCAATGACACATACATCACAGGCCTGAAAAACATGCTAACGGGAGGCATTTATAATTCCAGTGTCGAAAAAATAGATTCGGCTGCAGCCGCAAAAAACTTCAGCCCTCAGGCTGTAACCCAGGAGGACCTCAAGGAAACTGTAAGGGCAAAAGAGCTCGATTTTCTCAAATTTGCCACTCCTGTCAGCGGCCAGATATCAGCCAGATTTGACCCTTCGGTCCAGCATTTTGGCGTAGACATCATCTCTGCCAAAGACACGCCCATCAAGACCATCATGGACGGTGTGGTTATAAATGCCGATCAGTCTGTAAGTTCGGGAAATTCGGTTTACATCCAACATAACCGCAATGTGGTGTCTGTATACAAACACAATTCTGTCCTTCTTGTAAAAACAGGGGATGTGGTTAAGACAGGTCAGGCTGTAGCCATCATCGGCAATACAGGTGAAATGTCCACCGGCCCGCACCTCCACTTTGAAATGTGGTACGACGGCAAATACATCAACCCCGAAAAATATATTACGTTTCAATAGTAGAAATAATTAGTAATGAGTTTTAGTCTTAAAAATCTCAAAAACGACAAAGGTGAAAACCTGAGCCCGATTTTACCGGCAGATGTTAAAAATTTTCTCATTGATATCGATGGCACCATATGCGACGATGTACCCAATGAGGAGCCAGAAAGAATGTCAACGTGTGAGCCTTATCCAGACGCCCTGGAATATTGCAACAAATGGTACGACGAAGGCCATATCATCACCTTCTTTACGTCGCGTACCGAAGAACACAGAGCCATCACAGAAGAATGGCTCAGCCGACATGGTTTTAAATACCACGGCCTGCTGGTAGGTAAGCCAAGGGGAGGCAACTATCACTGGATAGACAACCACATGGTCAAGGCCACAAGATTTAAAGGTAAGTTTACTGACCTGGTCACCGTAAACGCCCTTATAGAAGTATTCGAATCCTGATCATCTCGGACTGATTCCTGAGATGACAAACCTCGCTAAAAAGATCCTCGTCACCGGTGCCAATGGCTTTATAGGAAGCTACGTGGCGAGGAGACTGGTGTCTGAAGGCCACAATGCCATCTGTCTGGTTAGAAACGGTGGCGACCTGTCGCTTATCAGTGACCTGGACCATAAAATCAGCATCGTGCATGGCGACATTAGAGATGTACCCCACATGTACGAGCTTGCCGCTGACGTGGACTGTATCATTCACGCAGCCGCCGAAGTCAGTTTTTCTGCCGGCAAAACCCAACTATTGTCAGCAGCTAAGGACGGCACTGCAAACATGGTCAATGCCGCCCTCGAAGCAGGCACACCGAAGTTTGTGCACATCAGTTCTGTAGCTGCCATAGGCCGCAGAAAGCCGGAAGAACAAATCTCTGAAAAGCAGATTTTTAGCCACAGCAAATACGACACTGACTACGGCCTGGCTAAGTTTCTGGCAGAACAGGAAGTGTGGCGGGCCCATGCCGAAGGTCTGAATACCACCGTAATAAATCCGTCTATGGTCGTGGGAGCCGGTCTGTGGGAAAGGACATCTATTCGCATATTTGCAGAGATTTACCGGGGACTTCGTTTTTATCCCGTCGGAGTCACGGGATGGGTAGATGTAAGAGATGTAGCCACGGCCGCCTTCAAAGCCCTTGACCCTGATCTCAATGGTCGCAGATTTATCATCAGTAGCGAAAACCTGACTTACAAAGAAGTTTTTGAGGCCATTGCCAATGGGCTGGGAGTGAAAGTGCCATCCATGGCAATAAGGCCAGGAATGTTTATGCCAGTAGTTCTTTTTGACCGGATAAAATCCGCCCTTCAAGGCCAGAAACCGCTGCTAGGCATGGCTTCGCTCAGGAGCACATCAGCCTGTTCTTATTTCGAAAACGATCTGTCAGTTACAGACCTGCATATAAAATACCGCCCCGTAAGGGAAT
This sequence comes from Bacteroidota bacterium, assembly GCA_029573365.1. Lineage (GTDB taxonomy): Bacteria > Bacteroidota > Bacteroidia > Chitinophagales > Saprospiraceae > OLB9. The sequence continues at coordinate 10,317 of JAKQGD010000067.1, forward strand.
CAATACAACAAGCCTGCGAATTGTTTCTTAGCTCCTTTCCCAAAGGAAAAAAGTACGCCGTTTTAGCTGTCTGACTTACCGGGACAGCAGCCAATCACGAAGAGCCGGGTACGCTGATGGCATAAGCACTGCCTTTTTTTGCCTTTCGGCCAATATTGCCAATGACTCAGGTACAGGTACTTGTATACCAAGAGTCTCCTGCACCGTATCTATAAATTTTGCTGGATGGGCCGTCTCGAGAAAAATACCCTGTTCGCCAGCTTTAAGAGTATCGAGGGACTTGTAAGCAATCGCCCCGTGGGGATCGCAAATATACCCATGCTTGTCAAAGGCCTCTTTCATGGCGGACCTTGTAGCCTGGTCATCCAGCCAGAAACCGGTGATGTCTTTTCGTATGGCGTCGGTATCATGGCCGTAAAGCTCCAGGATCCTCACAAAATTGCTTGGATTGCCTACATCCATAGCATTGCTGATGGTGGCAGCTGACGATCTGGGGTTAAAGACGCCTGTTTCCAGGTATTCGGGTACTATTTTATTGATGTTTGTGGCGGCGATAAATCTTTTGGCAGGAAGTCCCATTTTTTTAGCCATAAGGCCGGCAGTGAGATTTCCAAAATTGCCACTGGGCACACTAAATACAACTTCTCTGCCCTGTTGTTGGACCTGTTTATATCCTTCAAAATAGTAAAAACTCTGTGGTATAAGCCTGGCTATGTTTATGCTGTTGGCTGAGCTGAGGTGATAACGGGCAGACAGGTTGGTGTCAGCAAAAGCTTCTTTGACCATGGCCTGACAATCGTCAAAGGTACCTTCTACCTCTATAGCAGTGATGTTTTCGCCGAGTGTTGTCAGTTGTTTTTCCTGCAGGTCGCTGACCTTGCCAGACGGATAAAGGATGATAACCTCTATGCCTGGAGTTTTTAAAAAGCCCGATGCCACAGCCCCCCCTGTATCTCCGGATGTGGCCACAAGGATGGTTAGCGGTTTGTTTTCGCCTCTGATAAACCAGGACATCAGGGCTGCCATATACCTGGCTCCAAAATCCTTAAACGCCAGACTGGGTCCGTGCCACAATTCGAGAGAGGCTTTGTCCCCATCCAAAAATACCAGCGGAGCCGGAAAATTAATGGCTGTTGTGACGATGTGCTGAAGTACGGAGGTGGGCACTTCGTTGCCTATCAGCAACTTGCTGACTTCAAAACCTATCTCTTCAAAACTCAGTGTAAAAAGTTGGTCTATAAATGTGCGGGGCAAATGACCGATGTTTAATGGCATATACAGTCCTTTGTCTGGAGCCAGGGATTGCATAACTGCCTCTTTTAGGTTTGCACGGACATTGGGATTATTGGTACTGTAATAACTCATGGTGAACTGTCAGAAACGGATGGCTCCTTCCTGGTTTATTTTAGAAAAATAGGTAGTAATCCCGATCTTTTTTAACTTGTAAAGCCTTTCTGCACCTTCGATTACGGACTCAGCCTTGAGGGTATTATCACAAAGTGCAAACATGGACGGCCCGGCACCGCTGATGCTAAATCCCAGTGCCCCGGCTGAGAGTGCTGCCTGCTTCATCTCATAGAAGCCAGGGATAAGATGTGCCCTCTGAGGCTCTACCAGCACATCCTGCAGCGACCTGGCAATCAAATCGTAGTCAGAAGTATACATGGCCGCTACAAAGGCTCCAAGATTGCCTGTCTGTGTAATCACGTCTGCAAATGCCACCTCTTTGCGGAGTATGCCTCTGGATTCTCTCGTAAGTATTTCGATATGTGGGTAAATGACGGCAACACACAATCCTGCCGGGACGTGCAGTTTTTTGAGATCCAGGCTTATGTTATCCCTGATCAGGACCATACCTCCCAGCAGCGAAGGACCTACATTGTCTGCATGGTAAGCACCGTCTGCAATCTGCTCACCTTCCACGGCAAATTTTAATATCTCATGTTTGCTCAGACCGGTACGTAGATATTCGTTCATGGCAAATACACCCGCCGCTGCACTGGCTGCAGAGGAGCCCAGTCCGCTGCCAAAAGGCATCTTTTTATGTATCTCCATTTCCACAGGCCTCTTGGTTTCTCCCAGATGCTCCATAAGCCTCCATGCTGAGTATCCTGCCGTGTTTTTCATGATGTCTCGCGGCAATTTGCCTCCCGCTCCCTGTATGTCTGAGATCACCAGACCCGGCTGCGAGCCTTCCCTGATGATGATTTCATCACCTGGCTTTTCCAGGGCAAAGCCAAGTATGTCAAATCCGACAGCCACATTGGCTACCGATGCCGGAGCAAATACTTTGATGCCTGGTTTAGCCATGACTTGTGTTTTTATTAGTTTCCGGCACTTATGATTTCTGCAAACAATCCTGCTGCAGTCACCTCCGCACCTGCCCCAGGTCCACGTACCACGAGTGGACGCTGTCTGTACCTGTGGGTCGTAAATACAATCATATTGTCGCTTCCTGCCAGCTGGTAGAATGGACTTTCCGGCCCCACGGCTTCAAGTCCGCAAGCAACCCTACCCTCGCTGACCCTGGCTATAAACCGCAGGACCTTGCCTTGCAAAGCTGCATCCTGCCTCAGTTTGTCAAAATATCCGTTTTGTGCCCTGAGTTCGTCGAAAAATGCAGGTACGTCAGGTGCCGCCATACAACTGTCCGGAAGAATGGGATCAAGGACCACGTCAGAGATTTCTGTGACATATCCCGCCTCCCTGGCAAGAATGGTTATCTTTCGCTTGACATCCGCTCCTGACAAGTCTTCCCGCGGATCGGGCTCCGTATATCCCAAAACAGCTGCCTGCTCTACCAATTGGCTAAATGGTTTGCTCCCATCAAAACTGTTGAAAATAAAGGATACCGAGCCGGACAGCACCGCCTCTATTGACAAGATGCTGTCACCACTGTGCATGAGGTTTCTCAGGGTCGAAATGACAGGAAGGCCCGCACCTACATTGGTTTCAAACAAAAACTGAACATTATTCTTTTGGGCCAGTTCCTTTAGCCTGAGATAGTTTGTGTAGGCTGAGGATGCTGCAGTCTTGTTTGGAGTAGCTATGGATATGCTCGAGCCAAGGATCTTTTCGTAAACAGAAGGAAGAGTGGCATCTGCTGTCACGTCGAGAAAGATGGTATTTGCCAGATTCATGTCAATCATCTTATCTGCAAACTGGTCAAAAGATGACGGTGTTTCGCTATTTTGCAACAGGTCCCTCCACCTGGAGAGTTCGATTCCGCTTTCGTCAAAGACCATCGTTTTAGTATTTGCCAGGCCACAGACTTTCAGTTCTATGCCGTTTTGAGTTCTGAGAGTTTCTTTTTGTGATTCCATCTGGCTGAGCAAAGTGCCGCCTATCAGACCCACACCCACTATAAAGACGTGGATTCTTTTGGTATCTGACAGGAAAAACGAATCGTGGATGGCATTCAGAGCTTTGGCTTCGTCATTTTTGCTTATGACAAAGGAGATGTTTAGCTCAGAACTCCCCTGTGCTATGGCGATGACGTTGATCCCGTTTTTGCCCAGCCCCTCAAAAAGCCTGCCTGCAATCCCTGGAACATTTCTCATCTGCTCGCCTACTACGGCTACCACACATAGGTCATTTTCGGCTTTGACAGATTCTATAAGGCCATCCTCTATTTCCTTTTCAAATTCTTCGGCTATAGCCGAAACCGCCTTTTTTGATTCCTTGTCAGACACGGCAAGACATATCGAATGTTCGGATGAAGCCTGCGTGATAAGTATGACATTGATCTTGTCTCTGCCCAGGGCTGCAAAAAGCCTGCCTGATACCCCCGGCACGCCCATCATCCCGCTACCCTGCAGTCTCAGCAGCGACAGATTGGCCAAAGAGCTGATGCCCTTGATAGGTGACCTGAAACCTGTGTCATGGTCCTTGTCAATCAGTGTGCCCTCAAAGGAAGGGTTGAAAGTATTTTTTATGTAAATAGGAATGCCCTTGCTCAGAGCCGGCTGAATGGTGGGAGGGTAAATAACCTTGGCCCCAAAATGAGACATCTCCATGGCCTCGGCATAACTTAGCCTCGGTATAGTAAACGCCTGTTTTACTTTCCGGGGGTCGCTGGTCAGCACGCCGTCAACATCGGTCCATATCTCCAGCACTTCGCTTTCGAGTGCCCCGGCAAGAATGGCCGCAGTATAGTCAGAGCCGCCCCTGCCCAATGTGGTCGTAAGTCCACCTATGTCTGAGCCTATAAACCCTGTCACTATCTGTATCTGTCCTCCACAACTCTCATAGTGTCCTTTGATGGCCGCATTGGTCAGCTTGAAGTTTACCTTTGCATTTCCAAAATCCTTGTTGGTCCTGATAACCTTGCGTGCATCCAGGTAACCGGCATTGATGCCGTGTTCTTTCATGGCCTCGGCTATGATGACATTTGCATTTCTCTCACCAAAACTAAGGACATAGTCCATGGTTCTGGGCGAAGCCTCCCTGACCAGGTAAATCCCCTTAAGCAGATCTTTGAGTGTGTCGTGGTTTTCATCCATAGCCACACTTAGTTCATGGTATTTTGTCTCTGTCAGCAACTCTCTGGCTGCGGTGGCGTGCCTGTCCTTGAACTGGTGGTACAAAGCCAGGTATTTGTCTTTGCCCTGACTCGCCAGCTCGCTCATTTCTATAAGCATATCAGTGACTCCTCCAAAAGCGGAAAAAACTATAGTCAGATTTTCACCACTGTCTACCCGGGGTTTTATTATGGAAATAATATTTTTAATCCTTTCTGCACTGGCTACCGACGAGCCACCGAACTTAAGTACTTTCATTGTATATATATGTGCGGTTCTTACCGATTTTCTAATATTGACTCAAAAACCATGCTACGGCTACAATAACAAAGCGTAAAATTACGGCTGATTTGGCGAAAGCCGGGTTTATTTGAATTTCATTAACTTGTTTTATTGTCTGCAAGTATGCCTTTTCCTATTAATTTATAAAAGCCTTTAACTTCTCCCCCCTCATTAGAAGATCTTTTGTTAAAAGCAATCAAAAACACTTCTTTGCCGTGCTGATTGATGGCATCTTTATACATTTGCATAAAACTGAATTTTTAATGGCCAGGCAACAGACAATAGGTAAACTGGGTGAGGACCATGCTGCCATGTACCTGCAGGAACTGGGATATACCATCCTGGACCGAAACTGGCGGTTTGGAAAAGCCGAAATCGACATCATAGCCAGGGACAATAAAGTGCTGGTTTTCGTGGAGGTAAAGTCAAAATCATACACTTATTATGGCGATCCGGCCGAAAGCGTTAGCGATTACAAAGAAAGGCTCATCCTTGATGCATCTGCAGAATATATGCTCAGAGCCGGCCATGAATGGGAAGTTAGGTATGACATAATTTCCATCGTTTTTGACAAAGATAAAAAGCCAAAGCTGGCCCACTACAAAGATGCTTTTTTCCCTTCGGTGTAATCACCGGAACCAAGCCTATTGATACTGGATATAAACCGGCCTGGGATACAGTGAGAGGACCTCCTCGGGTGTCATCAACCTGTAAGGTTTCGATTTGGCGTCATTCTTATAAAACAGCTTAAATCCGGTATATTGTACAGGATAACCTGAAACAAAACGTCGGTAAGAATCTCTCTTTTTTGCCGGAAAGCCAAAGCCGTCCATATTTATCACTACCTGCACCTCAGGGGTGGGACGGATTTTATCAGAATTGGTAATCATGCCTTTAGTAAATCTGTGCACCACCAAAACCTTGGGAGGCAGATTATTTTTTTTGACCAGTTCGGTAAGAAAAGCAATGGCATAATTTACGTCTTTAGCATCCATGGTGCCTATCTTCCTGCCTGGGCGGGTGCCGTCTTTCATCGACCACTCAGGGTCCAGACCTAGGTGCACGTCAGGATGTATCAGATGTTTTTCGAGCAGAGGCACTTCACTCGCTACATCACTGTGGCCTACCTGCACATCCAGGAAGGTGATGCCTTTGGCCTTACGGCCGAGGTTTATGGCCTTTTCTATCTGAGAATCAGGCATCCGGAGCCTGTACTTGCTGCCTTTTCCCGGAGAACTCTGTGCCGTCACTGCTATGTAGTGTATGGCCGGCAGGACCGGGATGAGGCTGTCTGCAGCTTTCCAGGCATCAACTTCCCCATTTAACCCATCTAGTAGCTTGTCTTCCGGCAAAGCTCCCAGAATGCCCATGTGGGCCGAATAAAAATTGCCATAATATGCCACTATCCGGTTATAAGGAAGCAGCGAACCCTCAGTCGGAAAACCATGATCCCGGGGCCATTTTTCTGTAATGCTGTCATGGGCCAGATGCCTGAGCAATGAACGGTAAGCTGCGGTATCAGGTACACTCACACCGGGCATGGAATCTGCTTTGTTTTTTTCGGCTACAGCCGCCATAGTATCTGCCATAAGCGGAAATTTACCGGCATGACTCTCTGACCCGCCGGCATTTCTACACCCCTGCCAAAATATGGCTGTTGCCAACATTGACAACATCAAATAAAACCATTTCACGTTTTTTGCCTATTTAACAGGGGTGACTTTCAGCCCTTCTTTTCTAAGCAGGTGTATGACCCCTTCGGGACCACCAAGATGTCCGGCTCCCACAGCAAAAAAAGTTTGCTGAGCCTTCGCTTCAGAGATGATTTTTGGTATCCAGTTGTGGTTTCGCTGATTAAGCAGCTTGTCTTCGAATCCTGAAATGTCGCTTCCTTGTTCTACAGCCATGGTGGCCATTTTATGTATATCCTGTCTTTTGTACATGTCTGTCATTTTCCTGAACTCGTCGTTTTCACCTTTGGTTGATTTGAGCCCTTCGACCAGCATTTTTGCCTGAGCCTCGTAGGGTATCTCGTCAAAAAGTCCCACCTGAAAATCCACGGTTTCGAGGCCTCCGGTTTCCTTTTGTGCATTGCCTGCCAGTTCGTTTAGTTCCATTTCATAGGACTTAAGTTTACCGCTGTTGATGTCAGTGGGATTCATGTCGCCATAAGCAAATACGGTAAGAAACATAGGTTTGATTCTTTCCAGCATAAATATGGGCAGCCCCATCTTTTGAAAATGGTCGCTCACGAGTTTGTATTCTTCGTCATTAAGCAGGTCTTTTAGAGTCTTTCCGTCTTTCATAAACACTTTGCCCATGATGCCCATCAGTGCGGATATATCGGTCATCTCTTTCATGTCTATTTCGTACATGATTTTTTTAGACTGGTCGAAGGCGGTCATGGTGCCTTGCGGCCAAAAGAAATCTTCGCTGCCGATGATATGGATGGTACCGTAAAGGTAGGAGGGCTTGCTTATGCCATTGCCTTCTATTTTCCACAGTAGCGACGGTTCCAGGGGCTTGTATTGCGATACGGCTTTGCTTCCTGTGCTGCAGGAATACATCAAAAAGGACAC
>JAKQGD010000074.1 GCA_029573365.1 Bacteroidota bacterium
CGGACCAGAAATGGATTCGGGCTTTTTAATTAATCCATTGCACATTGGAAAGTTTGTCAGCCCCCAGTTAAATTACATGCTACCAACCCAACACGCTAACTCGCTAATCCCGATAGCTATCGGGGCTAACACGCTAACCCCGATAACTATCGGGGCCAACTCTCCATTTTTTATACCTTTGCAAAAACCAAAATTGATGATCGACATCCAAAATGCAACCCTGGGACACCTGGCCATCCATCATATAGGATGCAAAAGTCGCAATGAGGACTTAATTTATTCGGCTGCAGCCGAAAATATCAGTGAGGACGAATTGCATGAAACCATGCTCAGATTCTTTACGTCACACTTCCGTGAACCCGAATTTTTCAGGTTTACCTGGACCGGAGATGATTTTATACTCAATCCTGTTTACAATCTGATGGCCAATATCTTTGACGATCCGTCATCTCTGTACGAGCATTCCGTACGCATTGCAAGGTTGCTTTACGATACCGGAGACCATCCAAACATCAAGTCAGGTGACCTCATGATCACCCACATCCAAAATGTGGCTATCGGAGAGGAGTTATTTGAAGCCGTAGGTATCATTAAATCCGAAAACAAGGAGGCCTTTCTGCAGACGGTTTCCGAAAACAAGACCATCGGCATCATGTTGCAAACAGGCATTGCCACAGCAAGAGTAGACAAGGCCTGCCTTATTCTCAACAAGGAAAGAGACAACGGTTTTCGTATGTTAAATATCGACCACTCCAACCGCAACCGTGAGGCCCTTTACTGGCGGGACGACTTCTTGCGTATTACTCCCGTCACCGACGATTACCAGCACACAAAAAACTACATCCAAGTCACTAAAGAATTTATAAAGGAAAGGATGCCCGCTGAATTTGATACCGACAAATCCTCAGAAGCCGCTATGATGAGTCGCTCTTTCGAATACTTTAAAAACAACGAAAAGTTTGATGCCCACCAATACGAAGTGAAAGTATTTAAAGACGACAAGGTAGTAGAGGCGTTCCAGGATTTCAGGCAGAATTACCAAGACTACAAGTCTGTCTCCCTCGCAGAGGACTTCGATATTTCTCAACCAGCCTTAAAAAAACACAGCAGAGTCTTCCGCAGTATTATCAAATTAGACAAAAATTTTCATATCTATGTACACGGCGATAAAAACCGAATACAAAAGGGGGCTGACAACGACGGACGCAAATATTACATCCTTTATTACGACGAAGAGAGCTGAGCCGGCAGCCCCTCAGGCTTGTTCGATGTAAAGCTTTTTTTCGGCCTCCAGAATTTCTATTTCTTTATCAGCTTTTTCTGTCAGATATTTCAGCTGATTGATAAGCACTCTGACATTGGCTATATTTTGTTCTATACTGTTTTTAGCTCTGGCAAGATGGGTGTTTGTTTGCCACCCCAGGATGACCTCCTTGTGCAGATTGTCAACAAAATGGTTTAATGGCCTGTAATCCACTTTGACGGCGAGGCCGCCTCCTATGTCTTTGACGTCGGCTTCCAGCTCCTGCATCAGATGGTCTATCATGGAAATGACCTGACGGGAGCCCGCATGAAACTTTTTTCTCTGATAGGAAAGATATTCTGGACTTTTGGAGATGTCGTACCAGGGGTCTATCTTTGACATCAATTCAAAAACAGAAAAAAGATATTCAATTAGGCGGTTGGCTGAGATGTCTGCCTCTGCAATTTTTGCCTTTGTCTTGTTAAGTGCTTCCGTTTTTTCTGCAAATTTTAAAATTGTTTTTCTAAAGACATGGTTAGGGTCCGCCAGGATGGTCTCTGCCTTCTTATGCAGAAATTTTTCAAACATGGCCTGTACATTATCCTTTGTAGCAATCTTCTTTTCGAGTAGTTCCTGTTCATACATGAGCAGTTTCATCTTATTGGCGGTATCATCATAGGACAATACCGCCTGCAGGTATTCCTGCTTTTCTTTGGCAACCTTGGTACCGATATCGCCCAGAATACGGTGAAAAAGCTGAGAGGTAGATATTTTTTCCAGTTTTTCTACATCCCTGTATTCTTCGTCCATCACTCTGGCCTTAGCTTCCAGTTCTGTCTTGAGGCTGCCCATCAATTTTAAGACCTGGTTCAGTCTTTCTTCGGCTTTGGAGATAGCTTCCATTTGTTCTTTTAATTCGCCAAGTTGTTTTTCGCCTGCCATGCCTGTGTGATTTACAATTTTTTTTTACAAAAATACACAATAATTGAAGTGGTTATTGCTTTATTAAATAACTTTGCATTTCAAAGTACTTTATATTTTTGAATTCATAACCAGTGCCCATGCCATCTGACAGGAACCACAAAGTAGAAGAAGATATAAACCACATCAGGCAGATGATGGAGAGGTCCTCCTCATTTTTGTCTTTGAGTGGCCTCTCAGGCATAGCAGCCGGCTTAGCAGGCCTTCTGGGTGCCTCGTCCATTTTTTATATCCTTAAAAACCAGGGAATCGACTATTTTGATGGGCAACCCAACATGTACACAGGGACTGTCATCGGGCAAATCCTGATTGTTTCTTGCCTCACCCTGACTGCTGCCCTGTCTTTGGCATTTTATTTTACCTATCGAAAATCAAAAAAGGTAGGCCAGCAAATCTGGTCTCCTCCGGCCCGCAATGCAGCCGCAGCCTTCGGGCTGCCCGTAGCCGTAGGTGGCATTGTGTGCCTGTTGCTCCTGTGGCATAAAACCATTTTTTTGGTAGCACCCATGACTTTGATATTTTATGGTCTGGCTCTGACGGGAACTGTCCGGTTTACCCAGAAAGAAGTATACTGGCTGGGCCTTTGTGAGATAGGTCTGGGCATATCTGGATGTTTTCTCCCTGGCTACGGCCTGGTTTTCTGGCTGTTGGGCTTTGGGGTTTTACACATTATTTACGGTGCTGCCCTTTACAGGAAATACAAATGACTACAGGGTGAAAGCAGTAGACATAAAAGGCCTGAACAGGGATTTCGAAAGCAGGGTGAGACTCGGCATCATGTCCGTGCTGATGGTCAATGACGAAGTAAGCTTTTCTGACATGAAGCAAATGCTCGAATTGTCCGATGGTAACCTTTCCAGTCACGCCAATGCACTCGAACTAAATGGATACATTGAGATAAAAAAGTCCTTTGCCGGCAAAAAACCTATGACTGTTTACATGATCACTGTGTACGGCAGAGCGGCCTTCAGCCAGCATATTGATGGCCTGGCAAAAATGATCAGCAAAACTTAATTTTTTTATTATATACTTTGTACTTCAAAGTTCTTTGTATCTTTGTTAACCTTTAAAATCTGAAAAATGGAAAAGAGTTCTTTCGACTTTCTAAATCACCCGGGCACCAGGTTTACTCTAAAACTCGGCTTGATATTGTTTTTGATTCTGATACTGATGATTCCCCGGTTTATGATCCTGGACCTCATCAGGGAAAGAAAATCACAGAGCGACAAAGTGGCCGG
>JAKQGD010000093.1 GCA_029573365.1 Bacteroidota bacterium
CCATGACGGCCATTGCACAGGGATTGAAGGATGTTTCTGCCATAGACGACTGGTATGTGCACGAAAGGTCAGCTGTGAGATATGGCAGTTATCTGCATTTTACATCCAATCACGACGAAAACTCCTGGTCAGGCTCCGAAATCGAGCGTCTCGGTGAGGCACACAAAGCTTTTGCCGTTTTGGTCAATTGTCTGGATGGAATCCCACTGATCTACACCGGTCAGGAAGAACCCATGCCTCACAGGTTGAAATTTTTTGACAAGGACCTGGTCGGTTTCAGGCATTATGACTACGCCGGCTTTTACAAAAAACTCAATCAGCTCAGGCATCAGAATCGGGCACTGTGGGCCGGGGGGTACGGGGGAGAGATGTTAAGAATCCTGCCACATAAAAATATTTATGCCTTCGAACGTCAAAAAGACAACAACAAGATAACCGTAGTCATTAATCTTTCGAGGCATCGGCAGAAGGTGGTGACTGACTTCTATATAGAAGGTACCGAGTTGTTTACAGAAAAACACATACGATATCTGCCCGGAACAAAGATCGATCTTGCCCCCTGGGAGTACCAGGTTATTTACTGATCAACCGTTTATTTTAAATCACTCTAAACAAAATAAAAATGAAAAAACCCCTTCTCTCCCGTGCTGCCATCTGGAATATGAGCGTAGGATTTCTGGGTATTCAGGCCGGATTTGCCCTCCAGAATGCCAACGCCTCCAGGATATTGCAGACACTCGGTGCTGACACCCATCACCTGGGTTGGTTCTGGCTCGTCGCTCCCATCACGGGTATGCTGGTGCAGCCTCTGATAGGACATTACAGCGACAAGACGTGGACCAGACTGGGGAGAAGGAAACCCTATTTTCTGATAGGGGCCATTCTGGCTTCCATTGGTCTCATACTTATGCCCAATGCCGGCATATTTATTTCCATCCTTCCGGCATTGTGGGTGGGGGCAGGCATGCTTATGATCATGGATGTATCATTTAACATAGCAATGGAACCGTTCCGGGCTCTGGTGGCAGACAAGTTGTCTACGGACCAGCGTACCGCAGGGTTTGCCATACAGACCGTATTGATCGGACTCGGTGCAGTGATAGGATCCTGGCTTCCTTCATTGCTGGGCAACGGCATCAAAACAGCCGATGTTTTACCGTCATCCTTTTCTTCAGTATTTGGTGATACTCTCATAAGGGGACTTGGCCTGAGCACCGTCTCCCTTACCGGAGGAGTGCCTCAGAATGTGATTACAGCCTTCCTCATAGGTGCCCTGGTATTGCTTGGGGCCATCCTCTGGACGGTGGTCACCACCTCGGAATATTCGCCGGAAGAAATAAACAAATTTGAAGACAGCGGACAGGAAGATGAGGCCAGTGACAACCGAGGTTTTTTTGCTGCCATCATC
>JAKQGD010000107.1 GCA_029573365.1 Bacteroidota bacterium
TCATGACCCCACCAAAACTGGAACCGAAGCTGCTGCTCAGATAATTAAAGTTGGTATTTCCTGTGGGGCAACTGCCACCTCCCCACCCTGTGGAAAACCCCGTTCCCACCACGGCATTCTGTCCCACGGACCAATAAGAAATCAGAATAAAACCTATCAGGAAAGTAAATCGTCTCATCCGGCAGGGTACAGAATGTTGCATATCATGAAACTTATTGTCATTATGACGCTAAAATAGAGTTAAAACACATAATGTCAAATTAAATTTTTAATTTTATTGACTTAATCAGTCATTTTTTCAAAACATTCTGAAAATAAATGAGTTCGCTGAATATTAAATGTGTACAAATTTAAAAAGACATGCATGAAACACAACAGGCGTCTTATTCACCCCGCTACTCTTATAATTGTTTTGGCAATAACTGGCATTACATGTCTGTTTCTCGCCATGGTAGCAGCATATCTTTATGAGAGGATTTCCCGCGGTAATGAGCCTGTGCAGGTACCGGGTTTGTTTTATTTCAACACATTGCTGATTCTGTCCGCAAGCATCTCGCTACATTATGCAAAACAGCGTTTTGAAGACGATGAAACCGTAATGCTGAAAACAGCACTGTGGGTCACTCTGGGCCTTACCCTCACCTTTATGTTTTTGCAGGCTGAAGCTTTCAGACAACTTGCTGCTGACAATATAAGACCAGATGCAGGTAATTTAGCTGCATTTATTTACCTGATCACGGGATTTCATTTTGTTCATTTGGCAGGGGGCCTACCTTTTTTGATAAAATTCATTTACAAGGCTTACCGCCAATGCAGAGACCATGTGGCCGAACTTATGTTTTTTTCTGACCCTGACAATCAAAGGTTTCTGCGGCTGCTCAATCTTTACTGGCATTACCTTGGTGGGTTGTGGGTGGTACTTCTTGCTTTCTTTTTACTGAACCATATGGTCTGATTTGTGTTTTTCTGGCATGAAACAGAAGATAGAGATTGATAAAATAAGGACCCTGGGACAACTGAATAAATCAGGATACACACCTGTAAGCATAAGACAAGAAATGAGAAACAACCTTATTTCTATGCTGAAGTCAAAGGAAAAACCATTCCAGAATATCCTGGGTTTTGAAGATACTGTATTGCCTGATATGGAAAGAGCCATTCTTTCCGGCCACAACATCCTGCTTTTAGGACTCCGTGGGCAGGCTAAGACCCGTATGGCAAGAATGATGGTCAATCTGCTTGACGAGTATATACCGATAGTAGCGGGCAGCGAACTTAACGATGACCCTATGAACCCCCTTTCAAAATTTGCGGTAGAACAAATACACAATCTGGGAGATGAAACACCAGTATCATGGTTGCACAGGTCCGAAAGGTACGTAGAAAAACTGGCTACACCAGATGTAAGCGTTGCCGACCTCATAGGCGATGTTGATCCCATCAAGGCTGCCTCTTTAAAACTTCCTTATTCTGATGAACGTGTGATACATTTCGGGCTCATACCCCGGTCACACAGATCCATTTTTGTCATCAATGAGCTGCCTGACCTCCAGGCAAGAATACAGGTCTCACTTTTTAATATTCTGCAGGAAAAGGACATTCAGATCAGAGGTTTCAAATTAAGGCTTCCACTGGATATTGCTTTTGTCTTTACCGCCAATCCTGAAGATTATACCAACCGCGGAAGCATCATCACTCCGCTCAAAGACAGAATAGAGAGCCAGATACTGACCCATTATCCTAAAAAACTGGAAACAGCCATGGCCATAACATTGCAGGAAGCCAGAATAGCTCCGGAAGTTAAAAATTCAGTCACTGTACCCCAAATGCACAGACAACTGATAGAGCTTATCAGTTTCAATGCCAGGGAAAGCGAATATGTAGATGTAAAAAGTGGCGTTTCGGCCAGGCTCAGCATATCTGCCCTGGAAAATCTGTACAGCACGGCAGAACGCCGCATGCTCATAAATGGAGAGAAAAACACAACAACTCGACTTACGGATTTCTGGGGTGTCGTGCCGGCAGTGACAGGCAAGGTGGAACTGGTCTATGAAGGTGAGCAGGAAGGCCCACAAAATGTTGCTCTGAGCCTGGTAATGAAATCGTGCAAAGAACTTTTTTTACAGCACTTTCCCAATCCAAACAGAAAACTCCGCAAAGAAGCTAAAGATGAATATGGAGTAATCAAAGCCTGGTTTTCAGGTGGCAACGAACTCAATCTGCTTAATGACGATCCTGACCAGGATTATTCGGACAAACTTAATAAAGTGGCCGGTCTGAGTAAACTGGCAGCAGAATACACAGCGGAAGGATACTCTCCACTGGCCATGATGGAACTCGTTCTTTTTGGTTTGTCAGAATCAGAAGTATTGGGTAAAAATGTACTCGACAACAGCCTAAGTTTTGCTGATCCGCTGTCAGGAATGTTTGGAGATCTGGGAGAAAATTAAAGAAAACCGATTTTTTTTATTTTTCAATTCGCTGACAAACAGTGAGTTGTGAGATTATTTTAACTGCAAGTAAATATTTTTTAAAATTTGTGGTGACTATCATCATCACATGTCGTCAAATTTCTCGTGGCAATGAAACCCGTTTGACAAAATTTTATTTCTTAAACCAACAAATCAATTAAAATGAGCAAATTTGATGAAATGGTTGCTTTGTACGAAAGTGAAATGAAGCAACTTAAAATCGCTGTTGACAGCAATCTTTTGAAAGCTGTTACAAAAGGATGCGGACCTGTTATTTATCTTCCGGACGCTTCAAAGGTATCCTCCAGCGATAAAGCCGAAATGGACAGAGTAAAGACTAACTTCCTGGTAAAAAAACTGGGACTCAAGGACGGTCCGGAACTGGACAAAGGTATAGAGGCTGCAGTTGATGCCATTGGCTCAGCCAACAAGAACAAGTACAGGGCAATCTTTTATTATCTTCTTGTCAAGCATTTCAAGAAAGAGTCACTTTATAAGTGATTTCTTCCAGATAAGATTTGAATAATGAACAGGGTATGATTTTAACAAGTCATACCCTTTGTTTTTTTAGGTATAATGGAAAATACCTTATCTTTACATCATGAAACGCAGTCTGCGACAATTTGTAAAAGTTTTTGTTTTTGGCATTTTGTTCTTATCACCAAAGACACAAAGCCTAACTGCTCAGGACAGCCTGACAGTGTATGTCTTTTTACTTGACGAATGCCGAATCTGTCAGGAGTCAGCTCCAGAACTCAACGAGATCTACAATAAATACGGCAAAAAAGCAGGATTTACAGGTGTTTTTCCTAATTTTAGCTCCAAGCCGGCAGGCATTGAATCCTTTACAAAAAGGCATGGCATAGGTTTCCGCACGAGGACTGACTATGCCAAAAAGCTGGTCCACAGGTTCAATGCAACTGTACTTCCTGAAGTGG
>JAKQGD010000160.1 GCA_029573365.1 Bacteroidota bacterium
TTGTCCTATAAGTATACATCCTGTTTTTCCCACGTCGCCTATGACTTTAAAACATAGCTCCATGATCACTGTATTGTCAGGAAGTGTCAGTGGTACTGCCGGATTGTCATTGGCCCACAGGTATTTAAATTCGCCGTTGGGGGCATTGGCAGCGTTGAAGCCACCGCTGAAGCCCGGTATTCCTCCTGTAGCCGGCGTTTTGACCTCTGTATACATGAGGATTGCCGGATCCCATTTTATGCTTCCCTGGCCCGACTGCATAATATTAAAATTCTTCACAGTAATGGGCACACATATGGTATTGCCTTTTTGAGTGGAGTCAATTTTGCCCGAGAGCAGTAAACCTGTGGGATTGGAGCAGGCAGGATTTGGACAAGGGTCCACATTGGCATTGCCTTTGATGGTGACGGTACCTTTATTGTTTACAAGGTTTATCGGATTAAAACTTGCGTCCACCACTTCTATAACCCTCGGTACGTTGCTGGTAATGACGTCTGACTTAGAACCCAGGGGTCCTATGGCTTTAAACACCAGGCTAAATAGGTTGGTACCTGCGGGCAATGTCTTGCCTGTACCCTGTGGGTCAAACCACGAAAATGTAATCTGTCCGTTTTTTACACCTACACCATTAGGGCCTGAAACTGCGGCAGACGACAATCCGGGCAGGGCTGCCGTAAAATTGGTCGCACTTTCGAATTTCAGAACGGTAGAGTCAAAATTCATTGAAAACTGAACTCCGAGCAGGTTTGTAAAGCCATTAACGGTAACGTTGACTGTAGCCTGTGCATTTTGCTCGACTTCCGAACTGGACATGGTAACGGTCAACTGACTGTATAATCCGCTGATCGAACAAATAAATACGGTCAGAACGGAGAAGAGAATTTTCCTCATATCGGAAATGTTTAGAATGTTAAAAACAGTGTGCAAAATTAAGTCTTATTTGTTAATCACTCAATTTTATATCATCAAATATTGCTATCTGTCCATTCAGGACCCGGTGGCCATAAAGGATTTCAGCTACCATATAATATACAAATTATAAGCCAAAATGGTAAAACTCCAGATAAAGGCGGGAAACTGTCTGTTTTTTAACAAAAATACGGGAATTATTGTTTTTTAAGCCCTTTTTGAGGGGCATTAAATTTTTCATAAAAGTTTATAAAAAATAAAAAAGCCCGGACTATAAGCCCGGGCTCCTGAATATTTTTGTTTATCAAAAATCAAATTATCTGTTCAGAAGAATCATTTTGCGGGTGGCTTTGTGGCCATTGCTTTCCAGCTCGTAGAACATGACACCCTGAGAGTTGAACTCTTCAGCATTAAAGTTGATCTCGTTCCTTCCCTTAGGATATTTGCCTGAAACCTTCCTGATCACCTTACCGGTGACGTCGTAGATAGTCAGATTGGCAACTCCAGCTTCAGGAAGCGTAAAGGAGATGGTTGTCTGCGAACTGAATGGGTTAGGATTGTTCTGCTCGAGGGCAAAGTCACCTTTGCCGGCAGTCCTGACTCCGAATGAAACCCTGATCTCACTGAGGTCTGTTGTGTAAGCTTCGGCCTTTGTGATGTCAGATGTAAGATTTATGGTCTTGCTAATTGTATTATTCGTAATTGCTCTGAACTCGAGTGTGAAAAGTGTCTCATCTGAACCTGCAGTGATTCCTTCCACTTCATTCCAGCTGAATGCCATCTTTCCTTCCTTGGACCTGAGGGTGTTGATATTTTCAGCGGATACCTGAAGTTTTCCTGCTTTTACTCCTGTAAACTCAAGGCTTGATGCATCGAAATCGAAGGTCATCTGTGCTCCTGTGATTTTCTCGAAGTTATCGGCCTTAATGTTTACAATTACGTTTTCACCAGCTGTGTAGGCGGCCTCTGTAGCAGATAAACCGAGTACCTTGGCAGATCTGGTGTCAGCGGCAGGGTCATTTACATTGGTCACTGCTGATCCATTGATGTCTCCTACTTTTACAGCAATGAAGTCATTGGTCATCACATTGCTGCTGAAGTTGTCGATCTGTATGTACTCATTGACATACCAAGGATTTGCAATGTCAGCTATGTTAGCCGCTTTGTCGAGGAATCTCCATGACTTATTGTTAGGCAGCTGAGCATAGATGCCGAGGATGAGTTTCCTAAGCTCTACCAGGTCCGAAGCAGTCACTTTGTTGTCCTTGTTGATGTCAGCTGCTATATACTTGTATGCAGAGTTGAGTTTCTGAATACCCAGGATATGTCGCTGTATCATAACCAGGTCAAGAGTAGATACTCCGTTTAGGTGGTCTATGTTCTTCTCAGGAATAAGCTTGTAAGAAACCTGCTCAGGCATGCTTGAAAACTCGAAGTGTCCCTGGGCATCGGTCATATCTGCACGGGTCTCGCCGCTGTCCATATTCTGCATAGATACCTGCACATCCTTGACCATATCACTTTCTTCAGTGGCTATGTTACCAGCCATTCTGTTTCCAGCACAAGCATTGCCATTCGCCTGGATTTCTATGGTCACAGTACAGAAGTCAAAGTTACCGGCAGCATCGAAGACATACATGGTTACCGTGTTTTCACCGAGGTCATCACATGTATAGGTTCTGCTCGTTTCGTTTCTGTTTGTAGAGAAAGCATATGTCAGGGTACCAGGGCAGTTATCAAACGACCCAAGGTTAAAGTCGCTGGCCCATATGGTCACTGAGCCTGTTGTTGGCATGACCACTGTAGTGATGTCGCTGATACAGTAAGGGGTCGGCTTTTTCTTGTCCACAACTTTGAATGGATAAGTACAAGTAGCCTGATTGCCACACATATCTTCTACTGTCCAGGTGATACTATGTGATCCACTACCAGTATTTACCGGATATGTACCAGAAGCATCTGCACTTGCAGGGCTGGCTGTTGCCGGCTTATTTATGACAGTACCATTTTGAAGAGTAATCTTCCAGTTCCATCTCAACTGAGCTGCTGGGGTACAGTCTGTGGCTGTGTTTTTTAGATCCACATAACCGGTACAGTTGTCACCGAAGGCATCAGTATCTGCTTTGCTGCATGTAGATATGACAGGCTTCTGGTTTTCTGATACTTTGATGATCTGAATAAATGACCACATATTTATGTCTGCAGTAGGAACAGTCGGATAAGGATATCCCTGAGGATCTGTATTTGGTGCAAACTTACACCAGTCGATGACGGTCCATTTTCTTAATATCTTGAAACATACTCCATCCACAAACGGGAAAACCTGATCTTCATATGTGTACGCTACCTGACTGCACGCCCCGGCACCAATGGTAGGTGTGCCTGTCTTGCTAGGGTCAGTATCTACATTCATACATCCATCTACTTCTTTTGGTGACTGAGGCCATGCTGTAGGTCCAGCGTATGGAGTATTGTTCCTGATGGTTATAACCTGCTGGCAGGTTGCTGTTCTACCACCATTGTCTGTTACGGTAAATGTTCTGGTTATCTGGCCCTGTCCACAATTGTCTATAGAACCTACGTTTCTCCAGCTCATCTTTGGATTAGGACAGTTGTCAGTAAAGTAAGGCGTGCTCAAAGGTGTAGCAGAATACACCGGCTTACCCAGTACATTGGCAGAGGTGTCAGCACCGCAGTTGATGGTCATATGACCTGGGCATGTGATAACAGGTGGTACCTTGTCCTGCACAGTAGCTATAACCATACAGGTATTGCTGTTGCCAAACTCATCTGTTACCCTAAGCTCTACCATAATTTCCTTTCCTACATCCTCGCAGCAGAACTGTACATATTCAGCCCACGCCGTTGTGCTTGCACTGCAGCCTGGAGTCGTCCTCCTGACATCAAATGTCACTTTGGTACAGTTGTCATGTGATCCGTCGTCAAATGACTCGGCAAAGACATGGGCCCAACCGTTGTTAGAAAGGGTCACTACTGTAAACTCATCACACACTGCCACAGGTGGCGTTTTGTCCACTACCCTGATCTCTGTAAAGGCCTCTGTAGAATTACCACACTGGTCAGTAAGTGTATATTTTAGCCACGAGCAACCTAGCGGTAAACCTGTGAGTCTCCATTTTCCTGCATCAGGTCCGCTTGTAATCTTTTCAGACTTGGTATTACCATATGTAAAGTAATACGGTCCGTTGAGTGGAGGATTGCCCGCTGCATCTGCCAGAGCAAACATCACGGTATATGTTACATTGGCCGCTCCTGAGCAGTCAAAGATATTGATCGGAGCATAGGCTACCCAGCTACCTGTACAAGTGTACGGGTCTGCATTAATGATGGAGCTGATGGTAAAATTAGGTGCACATGGGGCAACGGTGATATCCGGATCTGCAGGAATAGTGGCAGAGGGTCCCTCGTCATCTACGACTTTGATGATCTGGTATTTGGTGGATATTCCTCCAGCACACCAGTCAAGTACGGTCCAGTTTCTCAGGATTTTATAACTGTTGGTACAGATGTCTATCCTCTGGTCTGTAAATGTGGTGTTTACCTTGCAGATGTTGTCCGATCCAATAATAGGATTGTAGAAGGTATCGATAAAGAAGTTTTGCATACCTGTGTTGTTATCACAACTTGTAATCCATGTACCAGTAGCCACGTTATAACCCACCAGGTTTCCGGCTGTACAACCAGAAGGCGTACCAGGATTCAATGGAGTTCCTACCTTATAACCCCGAATATAACCGGTAATATTCTGAGGATCCCTTACAAAGGGTGCTCCTGTTTCTTCCGGATCGGGATATTTATTGTTGTTCTTGTCCCAGTTTGCTGTTGGGAAAGGTACTGTTGAAACAGACTTATACTCATTCCAGGCCCAGCCGCCGTCACACTCGAGGTGAGGTCTATTGCCCTGAGTACCGTCATAATTTTTAGGGAATGAAACATTGGCCAGTGTGATCTTGGAATAATAAATCACTCTTTCACATACGGCAGACTGGTTACCACTGGCATCTTTAGCCTGGTAACGAATCCTTCTTACTGCTCTGTTTACATCTGTACAAGGCAGTTCTGTGGTTACATCTGATAATGTTGTAACCGCTGACTCAGGAAGTTGTGTCAATCCATTGCCATTACAGTTGTCATACGCAGCTGGCTTGCCAAAGGTTTGTGGATCCCAGCAGGCGATGGTGATCGGCTCTGGACAAACGATGGTTGGAGCCAGCTTGTCTTCGATCTTGATGGTTCCCCAGCAAGAGTTGTTTCCAAGCCACACCTTGACGGTCAGAGTCTGTCCCACCTGAGCAGAAGTTACCCAGTGATTACCTACCCAAGGTGCTCCTGTTTCGGGGTTATTGCCCGGTTGCTGGAGCGGCTGACCATTGGAACCCAGCACCTGCACTACATAGTTACAGGTAGGAGCAACCCCCTGGCCTTCCAGCATCATGTCTGCTGTAATCTGGACGACACAATTTTCGTCCATAGAGACCTGGACCAGGTTGTTACAGGCCAACGGACATGACTGCGTCTGAGCCTCAACCGAAGAGTACCAGGCTGTCAGTAAGACTGACAACATACTCATTTTGATAAACCTACCAAAACTGAGACGTTTTGTTAGTGTAAATTTCTCCGATTTCATGAGATAATTTGATTTAATTATAAACTAAAAATGATTCCAAATTTACTCAGATCCAAAAAGGAGAATACTGTTGCAAAAGGGGCAAGGGGACGCCCAAAAAAATGGATTATGTATTGTTAATTCAAAAACTATACCAATTCGTTGTCAAGGGTAAATTTTATCAGATTCATGGTGTTGCTGACACCAAATTTCTTCATTATCCTTTTCCTGTGTGCCGATACTGTCTGATCACTGATATACAGTTCCTGAGCGATCGTCTTGTTGTTTTTCCACTGTACGATCATCGACAATATCTGCTTTTCTCTTTTTGTCAGCTTTTGCTTAAGCAAAAACCGATCTTCCATCATCTTCCGCTTCTCTGTCTGCACTGCTTTTTTCTTTCTGTCAAAGTCAGGTGCCAGCCTCAGGCCATCAGCCATATAGGTTTTGCCTTCAAGGACTGCATCTATACACTGAAAAATTTCCAGTGAGTGGTTTGACTTAAGAACGTATCCATCCACACCGCTTATAAAAGCTTCTCTGACAATAGCCGAATCACCATAGCTGCTAAGTACAATGATTCTGGTATATGGTAAGTTGTTCCTAAGAGACTTTAGATAAGAAAGCCCTTCAGTTTCTCCCATATAAATTTCTGTAATCAACAAGTCCACAGGCATCTCCAGGAAGTTATCAAGCTCTTCCCTAGAATATGCCATTCCTACGATCTTTATCATAGGATGTTTCATGTCATTGATTATGGCCTGAATGCCTT
>JAKQGD010000166.1 GCA_029573365.1 Bacteroidota bacterium
TCCGTTACCATCCATAATGATGGCAATGTGTTTGGGCAGTTTTTCGGGGTCAATCTCCGGTTTTTTCATTGGGGTGCAAAGATAGGAAAAAGCTTACTTTCCGGCCGAATAGCTGGGGCATTTGCCTTTTGGGTTGTCAAGTTTAAAAGTTAATATCAATCCAAAGAAGGAATACCAGTCTTTAGTTTTGGCATTTCCTCTTTGTTTTCCACTGTTAATGGCCGGATTATCTTCGGGTTTGGCAAGACTTGGGTCTGATAACTCAGCCGATTCGGCTCCTCTTTCAAATTTCAGGGTGTTGTAATCCGGGTAGGTAGTGCTAACATCATCCAGATAATCGGTCCATGTTTTGCGGGGCACCGCTTCCAGCCCCAGAGACCACCTTTTAGCTACATCAAACTCTATAAGTAAGCCCATCGGCCTAGACCAGTTGGTAAGGTTGTATGGTTTTTTTCCTGTGCCGGGAATGGTTTGTCCTTCGGTACCTAAAGGTTGCAGTTCTACGTATTGCCCCTGATACCATGCCTGGGGATTAAATCTGAAAGCACTCACACCCAGATGGAGGTACATTCTTAATTTATATTTATCGAGGCTTTTCCAAAGTTTGTTGACATTTAGGTCGGTATAGACTCCATATTCGTAGAGTGGTGAATAAAAACTCAAATTTCTTGATTTGCGGCCAGGGTCCTCGGCAAAGGAATCATCGCCGGCCAGCCTGCCTATCATAAATCTGGTGTTGATACTCGCCCACGGCGTCACATTGTAACCTGTTGATACGCCCCAAGAGAGATTGCCTGGGCCAAAGCTGATGCTCAAGGGCCGGGGAGCAAGGTCACCCTGGTAATACATAGTGCCCGTGTGCAGTCTTGCATGGAACATTTGACCTTGCACAGGTACATAGCAAAGTACCAAGCAAAGCATAGCCACTAAGACTGACAAAATCTCAATTTTTGGGATGGTTTTATCTGTCATTGGCTGCAAAATTAATTTGCGAAAGCAATAATATTCTAAAAGAGCTACTCAAACTCCTGGTTTGGCTGATTATTTACAATCCAAGCAAGTAAAAAGTAAATTATATTTCAAGGATACCTTGGGGAAGGTCCATATTTAACATCCTGGATTCGGGGTCAATATCCAGAATCAATTGATCCGCCAAAGGTATGTGTTTTTTTTGATTTTTATACAAAATGACAGCCATAATTTGACCGGGATGGTTCTCTATGGTTTCGATTATACCTACCGGCTCACCTTTGTCACAGAGTGTAAACCCTTCCAAGTCCCATTTTTCCCTTTGCCGCATATATACCTGAGATGTCAGATCCTTTTCTCTGAGATAAATTTCATGGAGCCCAAGGCTTGATGCCTGCTCCGGATTGTCGATGTCTTCGATTTTGACCAGCAGATGGTTTGTTTCGCGGATGTCTTCAATAAAGTATGGGACATAGTTTCCCATTATCTTGACAAACATATGGCTTGTCCCAATGAAATCATCCCAATAAATGTCCTCTATTTCCGTTTTCAACTCTCCGCCCGTTCCGACAGGCTTGAGCAGCCTTCCGATGCAGACATAGCTCTGACGCTGCATCAGTTGTGTTCTATGAGGGTAAGGGTGTGGATAAATCCTTTCTGGGCTTTCTGCTCCCAGGGATCATTGGGCTTTGACCCGTCAGAATCAAGAATGATCATCTCCTTTCTCACCAGCCCTATGCCTTTTCCATAAACTTCGGTCACTTTACGCCGGTCAATGATAGAAGAATCGTCCACCAGGTTTATACGGATAGAAGGTATGCTCTGGCCTTTGTAGTCATAAGCCTCATCAATCTCTTCCATCCTGTGTTTCCAGTTTTTATAAGGCTCGATAGATTCTCCCGCCACTTCTATACGTATGTCTTCGTCCAGGAATATATTACCATCCCACCTGAGTCCTTTTTTTATGGGAAAAATCAGTTTTACGAATTTTAGGTTATCCTCTGTCCGTATGGCTCTGCTAGAATCGACGTTGGTAGTCCAGGTGTTTGTCCGGGTCCAGTCGTCGTTTGTGTTTCTCCTGAAGTAACGGTGTACCTTAAAAACAGAATTGCCAGTTTCGTCTGTAAATTTTTCGCCTATCTCTTCTCTGATAAATGACCTGAAAGTATCTCTGCGGGCTCCTCCATTGTCATAGATGATGCTGTCGGATGTATAGGTCCAAGATTTGCCTGTAGCAACAGGAAAAAAATCATACCCAAAGGTACTTTCATCAAGCATCTCAGTTTCCTTTTTGCAGGATACAAGACCCAGCAAAAGGAGCAGGCTTAGAACAGTATGCTTTTTAAAATATTTTTTTAGCTGCATGTCAGACTTTTAAAACATTAACGAAGGCTCTTATTATTTATTTTACCGCCACAGTTCACTTTTGATTCTTAAGTGCTGGGGAGGCTGGAATAAAAATCAATTTATGAAACAAAACTTCCTAGGATGATGCCCCCGCCAATCACATCGTCACCCTCATAAAAAACGGCCGACTGTCCGGGAGCTATTCCCCGCACGTGGGCAAAAAAATTGACATGGACCATATCACCTTCCATGGCCAAAGATGAAAGTGTCCCGGGATCGTTGTATCTGACCTGGGTTACTGCTTCCATGCCTTCTGGCAGGGCGTCATATTTCATCAGATTGATCTGCCCCACAGACATCCCATTGCGGATAAGGTCATCGAGTTCACCCAGGATCACCGTATTTGTTTCCGGGATGATCTCAGTAACAAACTTGGGCGTTTTAAATCCACCGCCGAGGCCTTTACGCTGGCCTATGGTATAAAAAGGATATCCTTCATGAGTGCCGAGCACCTCACCTTTTGTGTTTACAAAATGCCCACCCTGTACTTTTTCTTCTAGGCCCGGTACCCTTCTTTTTAGAAAACCACGGTAATCATTGTCCGGAACAAAACATATCTCATAGCTTTCTGCCTTCTTACTCAGTTCCTCGTATCCAAAATCCCTGGCCATCTGCCTGATTTCCGGTTTGGTATAATTGCCCAGTGGAAAACGACTTCTTTCAAGGCATTGCTGCGAAAGTCCCCACAGGACATAACTTTGATCCTTTCGTTCATCTTTGCCCTTTGAAATATACTTTCTGCCTGCCGCTTCCTTTATCACGGCATAATGGCCTGTGGCAATAAACTCACAATCCATGGCATCCGCTCTTTTGAGGAGGGCACTCCATTTGATGTGCGTATTGCAAAGAACACAGGGATTTGGGGTCCTTCCCGCGAGGTATTCATCCACAAAATTGTCGATGACATAATCTCCAAACTCGTCCCGTATGTCGATAATAAAATGATGAAAGCCCATGTTTACGGCTACCTGCCTGGCATCATTGATAGAATCCAAAGAGCAGCAGCCGGTTTCTTTTTTACTGCCGCCTGCACTGGCATAGTCCCAGGTTTTCATGGTGATGCCTACGACTTCATATCCCTGCTCATGGAGCATCATCGCGGCCACAGTACTGTCTATGCCTCCGCTCATCGCTACCAAAACTCTGCCTTTCTTGCTCATTAATACTTGTATAAACAGGGCACAAAGATACTGATTTCTGGCTTTTTTTTCAAGACACAATTGCTGATACCGCCACAAAAGCCAGTGTGTTGAGTGCATTGCTGAGCAAATTGACCATGTCATTGGTCATCCACCTCATCCCTTTGACAAGCACAGCGTTGTTTTCTGATGACTCTGTCAATACTCCCCTGTCCATATATTTGGACTGCCAAAGGCTGCCTAACAAACTATCTGTGAGCATGCCCGCAAATGAAAAGACGGCTATGAGATACAAGTCTTTGATCCATAAATCAAAGACAAAAAAATGAATGCCCGCAAACACCATTGCAACAGCCAGACCTGCGAGTGTTCCCGCCAGCGTTATACCTCCTGACATGCCGGCATCTACCGGCTTTAAAGTCACAATATCATAAGGTGTACTTCCATACGCCATGCCGGCATCGCCGCTTATGGTATCGGTTATGCTTATGCCAACCGAAGCCACATATGCTGCCATTAAAGGGTGAAAATCTGTAATTTTCCACAAGATCAGGCAGACCACCGCCATGCCACCATTGGCCAGAACCTGCACCGCTGTGCGGCCTTGCTGTTTTGCCACTGGCTGATGGAGTTTGCCGCTGAGGCTTCCCGCCATAAAAAATATAACCATAGGAAACAGAAAAACAGGACCACCTGCCAGTAAAATCCCCGCACCTACCAACCAGGCTGCCACACCGCCCCCTCGTGTAAGCCATCCCATTTTTAAAGCCCCTAGGACAGCAAGAGCCATGCCAGCCATAAGCAAACCAAATGTGACAAATGTGGTTGTCATCTGTTACTTATTTTTTCGTATGGCAAAGATCATCTCGTCTTCGTATCGTCCGTTTTTTATTATTGTCGCCCTGAGGTGGGCCTCCAGCACAAATCCGTTTTTTTCCAGCACCCTCTGTGAAGCTGAATTTGAGCCAAACGGCACGGCAAAAATTCTTTCAACAGGCAGATATTCAAATCCATATCTGACCACTTGGTTAATGGCCCTGCTGACGATGCCTTGTCCCCAGAAAGGTTGGCCCAGCCAATACCCCATTTCGGCATTTAGCCTGTAAATATCATGCTGAGGGTGGAGACCTATGCCACCACAAGCCTTCCCTGCTATTTCAATGGCAAAAATGGAGGTTGATTTTGAAGC
Source organism: Bacteroidota bacterium (assembly GCA_029573365.1). Classification (GTDB taxonomy): domain Bacteria; phylum Bacteroidota; class Bacteroidia; order Chitinophagales; family Saprospiraceae; genus OLB9. The sequence goes on from JAKQGD010000166.1 coordinate 4,705, forward strand.
CATATTTATAAAGGTATGGGCATCATCAAGGGTATAAGGGTGAGGGAATGCATCACGGAGATTTTTTGCTATTTCCGGATTATTGGCAAAATGGGCCAGCGAATCCGCATCATCCTCCTGCCAGGACCTAAGAGCAAACTGTAACATACGTATAAGTTGAAGCTTAATTATTTGCCGATTATGGAACCGCATGTCCCATCGAAGCTTCCCATAACTTAAACCATTCCTCTAGTTCGAGTTTTGTGTCCAGGGCTTGTCTTAGCTTGCTGATACGTGCTATATCTGTTGTTCCGGCCACAGGCAATATCGCCGCGGGATGTGTCAGTATCCACGAGAGCAGGATGATGTCTTCATCTACCTCATATTTTTTTGCATACTCCCTGGCCAGTTTCCTTATCCTTGTCGTTTGCTCGCTGTCTCTTTTAAACACTACACCCATAGGTGCCCAGGCCATAGGCCTTATACTATGCAGCATCATATGTTCCAGACTGCCATCTGTCAGTGGCCCGCAGTGGGTCACAGAAAACTCGATCTGGTTGTATTCCACAGGTATACATTGTCTGATGAGGTCAGTCTGAGATGGTGTAAAATTCGAAACCCCAAATGCCAGAATCTTACCCTGGTCTTTCAGTCTTGTCACAGCTTCTGCCACCTCATGTGGATACATCAGGGGACTGGGTCTGTGCAGCAGCAAAAGGTCCAAATGGTCTGTGCCCAGATTGTCGAGCGACTTCTCACACTGCCGTATAATGTGGCTCTTGGCATAATTGTAATGTCCGACCGTAAAAGGTTTGTCCGGACACATTTTATTTATACCACATTTGGAAATAAGTTTCACTTCGTGCCTCTTTACACCGGAGGCAATCATGGCTGTTCCA
>JAKQGD010000219.1 GCA_029573365.1 Bacteroidota bacterium
GCCGTGGGTTCAAGTCCCATTAGCCTCCCTTCCTATAAAAACGGCACTTTTGGTGCCGTTTTTTTTTGGTCCATGCCAGAATCTACCTTACAAAGTGTAGCTTTGTAAGATACAAATCATCGTTTATGTCTTTCAGCCGGATAGCTCTGTATTTTTCGTGCCTTCTGATGGCATTGATTGCTTTTTTTTATTACCCCAAATGGAAAATTGACGGCTCAGAAGGAACCATTAGCTGGGATGTTTCAGGATATTACTGGTACCTGCCTGCTACTTTTATCTACAAAGACCTCAGAAAACTGGAATTTTCAGACCAAATAAGAGAAAAATACCGCCCAACGCCTTACAATGTCCAATCCTTTGCCCATAAAAATGGCAATCAGGTCCTGAAGTACAGCAGTGGCCTCTCGGTGCTTATGATTCCTGGGTTTGTGTTGGGTCATGTATCCGCAGGAATTCTGGATTATCCACAAGATGGGTTTTCCCGGCCTTACCAATTTGGTGTTTTTCTGTGGGGTCTGTTGTTTTCTATTGCCGGACTCTTTGTACTCCGGTCCGTATTGCTGAGATATTTCAGTGATGTAGCTACAGGTCTGACTATTGTCCTCATCTGTTTTGCCACCAACTTTACAGAGTATGGCTTTATCACCAATGCAATGTCACACAATTTTCTTTTTACCCTGTATGCTGTATTGTTGTGGCTCATCATACGCTTTTATGATAAACCGGGATTCATGTATGCAGCAGGTATCGGACTCACTACTGGTTTGATGGCCCTTACGAGGCCGACAGAAATAGTGGCAGTTTTATTGCCCGTTACATTTGGCATGGCTTTGGGGTGGACACCCGTAAAGGACCGACTTGTCTGGCTTTTTTCACAATATGAAAAAGTAGTGGTTGCAGTGGTGATGACTCTGGGCATAGGCATGATACAGCTTTTTTACTGGAAAGCAGTCTCCGGTGACTGGATTGTGTACAGCTATGAGGACCAGGGATTCAGCTGGTTTAAGCCACATATTTACAGTTGTTTGTTTAGCGGCAGGGCAGGTTGGCTCATATATACGCCTGTGATGGTTCTCAGCCTGGCCGGGTTTTACACATTGTACAAAAATCATAAAGAACTTTTTCCAGGAATTTTCCTTTTTTCTATGTTGTTTTTTTACATCACCTTTGCCTGGGACATATGGTGGTATGGAGGCAGCGTAAGCCAGAGAGCACTGGTACAGATATATCCAGTACTGGCAATTCCTTTCGCTTCATTTCTGGATGCCACTTTCAGAAAAAAGGTATGGGTTATATTCCTGGCAGTTTTTGGTTTGTTTTGTGTGTATTATAATCTCTGGATGACTCACCATAGCCACCGTGGGGGGTTGTATTACGCCGGCGATATGACCTCACAATACCTTAAAGCTGTGATGCTCAGAGACAGCGAACCTCCTGAAGTCAAAAAGCTGCTTGATGCACGAAAGATTTATAAAGGCGAAATAAAAAATCCCACTGTGCTGATATCCGCCGGCGATACCATCACCGGTTTGAGCCCCACATGTGTTAAGGATACCGTCCAATACAGTGCTGTGAGGAGTTTAAAACTGCCGGCAGACAATGGCTGGTTAAGAGCGGAAGCCGTATTCTTTACTTCTGAAAAAGAGTGGGACCAATGGAGTATGACCCAGCTTACGCTGAAATTTTATAAACAGGGTAAGGAAATCAGCAGTGATATACTAAGGGTACAAAGACATCTGGAACCCAATGTCAGGACCAGATTGTGGCTTGATGCCAAATTAAGGAAAAATCCTGATGAAGTGAGCGTTTTCCTATGGAACAGTGATGGCAAAAAAACAGTCTGCATGGACAGCCTGAGCCTTATGTACCATGTTGACTGACAGGTAATTTTTCAAACAGATGCTGCGACCTCCGGGGGATAGCCTGCGGCAGCAAGCCTCTTAAATACTTCATCTCTCACGGACACATCATCACCGTCTATGTGTACCATGCCGGTTTCCAGGTTTACTTCCACGCCTGCTGTACCCTCAACTCCAGATATTACAACTTTTACAGCTGATACACAGCCCTCGCACTTCATCCTGGTAACTTTAAAATCCATTTTAATTATTTTTAAAAAATCTATAAAAAGAACAAGAAGGAGGGCAGTTTAGTTTTTTTAATAAAAAAAGGGAGACAAGATGCACCTGCCTCCCTAATCTCTCATTCGGGTTTTACTTAATTATTTTACGGCATCCACCACAGCTTTAAAAGCCTGTGGGTGATTCATGGCCAGGTCAGCAAGGACCTTCCTGTTGAGGCCTACCTCCTTTTGGTTAAGGGCATGTATAAACCTTGAGTAAGAAAGGCCATACATCCTTACGGCTGCATTGATCCTGGCTATCCACAGCCTTCTAAAGGCTCTCTTCTTGTTCCTACGGTCACGGAATGCATATTGCATACCTTTCTCGAGTGAATTTACAGCTACCGTATACACTTTGCTTCTGGCTCCAAAGTACCCTCTGGCAGCTTTCAGGATTTTTTTTCGTCGGGCTCTTGAAGCCACTGCGTTGACTGATCTAGGCATAATTATTTGGTTTTAGTGCGATACAGGGATCTTTTGTGGATTCTTTGGTCCTGTACCCTCGTTAAAAAATCGAAATACAAATTAAATACAAAGCAGTTTCTTGACTCTTGCGTAATCTGCATCGCTAACCAACGCAGAACCCAGAAGCCTTGTCTTGGCCTTGTTTGACTTTTTCCTCATCAAGTGCCTGGCATTGGCTTGAAATCTTTTCAGCTTGCCTGTGCCTGTAACGGTGAATCGCTTCTTGGCACTTGAGTGTGTCTTCATCTTTGGCATAACATATTTTATTTAGGGCTGCAAAGATAATACCACCCAAGCATTCTTCAAAAATAATTGACCTATAAAATTTTGGCGAAAGCCCAATACTTACTAAAAGAGCTAAAAGTTATTTCTTCTTTTTGGGCGAAATCATGACAAACATCCTTTTGCCTTCCAGTTTTGGCAATTCTTCGGCAGCTCCGTACTCTTCCAGCTGCTTGATAAATCTTAGCAGAATGAGTTCTCCGCGGTCCTTAAAGACTATGGCACGACCTTTAAACTGGACGTAGGCCTTGATCTTGTCGCCGTCTTCAAGAAATTTTACGGCATGCTTTACCTTAAAGTCAAAGTCGTGGTCGTCAGTATTGGGTCCAAACCTTATTTCCTTGACCACAGTTTTAGCTATCTTGGCTTTGAGTTCTTTTTCCTTCTTTTTGCGGTCGTACAGGAATTTTTTATAGTCAATGATTTTGCATACCGGAGGATCGGCATTTGGACTTATCTCGACAAGATCCATCTCGAGATCATTGGCCCACTGCTGCACCTGATAGGTGTTGTACACTCCAGTTTCTATGGGTCTTTTTGCTACTTCGCTGACTTCTTCAAAATTTTCGCCCACCAGCCTTATGCGTGGTGCGGTGATGTCCCTGTTTATCTTGTAATTGTACTTGTCATTCTGTACTCGGGGAATGGGTTGAACTCTACCTTTTGCCAAACGTTTTTCGTTTTTGTTATGTAATGCTGCAAATATAAAGAAAAGTGCATTAAACATTATGTCTATGCACTTTTCTTAATATTTATTTTAGAATTTTACTTGATATCCTCATGTGTACTGGCGACAGTATAAGGACTAATTTTGAGGCCTTCTTTTTCCTCAGTGAGGTCTGCCATAAGCTTGGTTCCCTTATCGGGATTCTCGCTCAGGATGTATTCCGCCAGCGGATCTTCTACGTATTTCTGAATGGCCCTGTTGAGTGGCCTGGCACCAAACTGTGGATCAAAGCCTTTTTCGGCGACAAAGTTTTTAGCCTCCTCGGTGAGTATGAGTTCATACTCGAGGTTGTTCATCCGCTTGAAAAGATGCTTAAGATTGATGTCAATAATCTTAAAGATGTCTTCTTTTTCGAGGCTGTTAAAAATAACAACATCGTCAATCCTGTTAAGAAATTCGGGAGAGAATGTCTTCTTTAGTGCCCCCTGAATAATGGATTTGACGTTTTCGTCGCTATTTTCCATTCTGGAAGAAGTGGCAAATCCCAGACCCTGACCGAAATCTTTGAGTTGTCTGACCCCGATGTTTGAGGTCATAATAATCAGGGTATTCTTAAAGTCGACCTTGCGTCCCAATCCGTCGGTGAGCTGACCGTCGTCGAGCACCTGAAGGAGGATGTTGTATACATCCGGGTGGGCTTTTTCTATTTCGTCAAGCAGTATGACGGAATACGGCTTCCTTCTTACTTTTTCTGTAAGTTGGCCGCCTTCTTCGTAACCTACATATCCCGGAGGGGCACCTATGAGCCTGGAGACACTGAATTTCTCCATATATTCGGACATATCTATTCTGACAAGGGCTTCTTCGGAGTCAAACATATACCGTGCAAGGGCCTTGGCAAGCTCGGTTTTTCCCACACCGGTTGGGCCCAGGAAAATAAACGAGCCTATAGGTTTGCTGGGATCCTTGAGACCTACCCGGTTACGCTGTATAGCCTTTGTCACTTTGGTGATGGCCTCGTCCTGGCCTATGATCATACCTTCCAGGTCCTGTGTCATCTTTACAAGTTTGTTAGACTCGCTTTGTGCCACCCTTCTCACCGGAATACCGGTCATCATGGATACCACCTCGGCTATATCGTCTTCATTGACGGGAAATTTGCGGGACTTTGACTCTTCTTCCCATTCCTCCTTGTTTTGCTCCAGTTTGCGGAGCAGTTTGGATTCCTGGTCGCGGAGATCAGCGGCCTTTTCATATTGCTGACTTTTGACAGCCAAGTTTTTTTGCTCTTTAACGGTTTCTATTTCCTTTTCGAGATCCTCGATGTATTTAGGTACATGGATGTTTTTAAGGTGGGTCCTTGCACCGACTTCGTCCATGACGTCTATGGCTTTATCCGGAAAAAACCGGTCAGAAATATATCTTTCGCTCAGCTTTACACAAGCCAGAACCGCATCGTCAGAATAGGTGACATTATGAAAGTCCTCGTATTTGCTCTTAATATTTTGAAGAATGTGAACGGTCTCCTCTGCAGATGGCGGATCGACCATGACCTTCTGAAATCTTCTGTCCAGTGCACCATCCTTTTCGATATACTGTCTGTATTCATCAAGCGTGGATGCTCCGATGCACTGAAGCTCACCACGTGCCAGTGCCGGTTTAAAAATATTGGAAGCATCCAGAGAACCGGTGGCACCACCCGCACCTACTATGGTGTGTATTTCGTCAATAAAAAGAATGATGTCCCTTGCTTTTTCAAGCTCGGTCATGATTGCCTTCATCCTTTCTTCAAACTGTCCTCTGTATTTGGTCCCTGCTACAAGAGCTGCAAGGTCAAGCATGACGACACGTTTGTTAAACAGGGTCCTCGACACTTTTCTCTGTACGATCCTGAGTGCCAGACCTTCGACTATGGCCGTCTTACCTACTCCCGGTTCGCCTATGAGGATGGGATTGTTTTTCTTTCTTCTCGAAAGTATCTGCGACACCCGTTCGATCTCGGTTTCTCTGCCGATGATGGGGTCAAGCTTGCCTTCCTCTGCCAGACGTGAAACATCCCTGCCGAAGTTGTCAAGCACCGGAGTCCTTGATTTGCTGTTGGACTTTTTCATTGATCCAAAATCGCCTCCTTCGTCATCGTCAGGGGCATCAGAATCAGAAGCTGTCTGAGAAGTAAAGTCAGGGGCATTGGGGTCCAGTTCCTGTCTTACATACTCCATCTCAGTCCTGAAGGCTTCATAATCCACATTAAAATCATGGAGAATTTTATTGGCTGTGTTGTCTTCATGTTTTAAAATGGACAACATCAGGTGTTCCGGCTTTATCTCTTCGCTTCTGTATACTTTGGCTTCGAGTGAAGTCACCTTAAGCACCTTTTCTGCATGCTTGTTTAGTGGAATGCTGCCAAAGTTATAACCCAACTCTTCTTCATGCCGGGGAGCATGTGTTTTTTCTATTTTGTTTTTAAGTTCATCAAGGTCTACCTCCAGCGAATCCAATACCTTGACAGGCAGGCTTTCCCTTTCGTGTAACATTCCCAGGAGGAAATGCTCTGTACCTATATAGTCATGCCCGAGGCGAATGGCCTCCTCTCTGCTCAACTGGATGATCTTTTTGACCTTTGCGGAAAACTTTCGGTTATTCATCTAACTTGCTTGTACTGTTTCAAAATTTTCTGCTTCCTGCATACACAACTTCACTTAACGCTTTAACAATGAATACAGGAACGAAGTTCTATATAATTGTCCGACAATTCCGTGCCAAACGGTATATCCTGCTAAATTGTCATCCCGGGCACTGTTTCTGTGCTAAAAACCTGCCATTCTAACCGTAAAATTAATCAAAAATTGATAATGTATCAAAATCTTCACCGTCTGCTATTTTTATTTTAACAGTGCAATAACAATAAAACGGCAGGATTGGCATTACAAAAATAAAAAAAAACAAATACATATTAAATATTTTTATAATGTTTTTTTAATGACCGCCGGGTCAGAAAGTTGTTTTGACTGATTATTACAGACAAACCAGAAAAGCAGTTCCAATTCTCATCCACACAAATCGTGGGTATTTTGGTTATTTGGGTGAGATTTTGTAATTTTGTGGTCTCCTTAAACGACCCATAAGGTAATGCAGGAGTTTAACGTCAAACAAGACAAAAATGAAATATACACTCGATAAATCAGAGAGATACAGCATCTTCAAACTTCACGAAGACAATCTCAACTCTGTGCTGGCTCCGGATCTAAAATCTGAATTTGTTTTTTTCAGGAATGAAGGTGTACGTAACCTTATCCTTGATCTTTCGGATGTGAAATATGTCGATTCTTCGGGTTTGAGTGCTATTCTGACCGCCAACAGGCTCTGGAAAGATTATGGATCCTTTGTTCTCACGGGAGCCACAAGTACAAGTGTCAAGAAACTTATCGAGATCTCAAGGTTGGAGTCCATACTCACCATCGTCCCAACTGTGGAAGAGTCAATCGACTATGTCTTTATGGAAGACATCGAAAAGGAACTTACCACTGCCGGAGAAGAGGAATAGACCTACCCTCCTATAGATTTCAGACCAAATTTTTAGTATCAGTCAGCTGTTCTGACTGTGGTGTTTTCCTGGATCCAGCAAGGTATGTAGTAGGTATCTCCTGCCTTGATGTTTCTGAAGAAGATATCCTCCTTCTTGGGCATATACTGCCAATATCTTTTAATCAAAGCACTTGCTTCTGCCGATACTGACGCATCGATGTTTTTTGCTTTGTTCCACATGTCTATGGCCGGCCAGGTGACTACCTGGCTTTCCCAGCCACGTCCGGTTCCGCACAGAGGACCTGAAGAGGCATAGAGGTTTCCTATCAGCAGATAGGGCTCACCCCATCCCGGCCTGGCCTTTGCAGCATCAAGAGCGTATTTTCTGGCATTGGAAAAATTTCGTATGTCCCTGTAATAGATTTTAGCGACCAGCAAAAGATATTTGGCTTTCTGGTCAGCATCAGATGACTGTTCGACGCATGACAGATAGGATGCTACAGCCTTTGTGTATTTGCCCTGGCTGTAGTTTTCATTGCCCTGAGCGGCACAACTGATGGCAGGAGGAGCCACATAACATTTGGTTTTCCGCACATTCTGCACCTCAGTAACCCGTGGGTCCGAAGCAAGACATCCACCATACTGCATCCTTGCGTAAGACCGATTGATTACTTCGCAGCTGTCAGGATATTGTTTAAAAAGACTGTAATATTTTTTGGCATAATATTCA
>JAKQGD010000257.1 GCA_029573365.1 Bacteroidota bacterium
CACAATAGCAACCTTCTCTGACAATATCAACTTATTTCGCTCAAATATATTATGTCAACAACCTGTTTTTAGCCATCACCATTTTTAATACATTTTCAATCTGCATATTAATATATTCGTCCAGGGTATACAGCTTTTGTATGTACCATCTTCGGGTCGCCCACATTTCACAGATCATCTGAATATTCTGGGCCACTATAGCGGGTTCCCTTACATCAAAAACGCCCTCCTCGTTACCTTTTTCCAATATCTGTTGAAAAATTTTGGTGGACATCGTGTTTGTCTTGAGCAATCGCCGCAGGTTACGCTTACTTAGGTTACGGGCTTCCTGCGTCCAGAAAACCTGTATATCCTGATTCTCATCAAGATATTTTATCGCCTGTGTCATCATCTCCTTAAGCGCCGGAATTGCTTTTTTCCTCTTTAATTTTTTCATAGAAGCTTTGTTGGAAGCATCTGATGTAGTCGTGGAATAAACAAGAAAAAGCGTAAGTATGTCGTCCTTTGACTTCAAATTGTAATACAGTTTGCCCATGCTTATGCCGCAGTGTTCAGCGATATCTCTCACCGAAGTCTTTAAAAAACCCTTCTTTACAATTAAACGCGCCGCTGTCATAACAATTTTTTCACGCTCGGCGTCTATGCCATTTTTGACTGTTTTACTTTTTAACATATTTGATCTCCACACTGATTAGAGCAAGCGCTTGCTCTGATATTTCCACTGCATCCATTAATAGACAGTATACTACGATTAGAGTCTGACAGCCAGCATCATTGTACCTTCCTGGCTTTATTAGTGAGGAAATAATTGATCGATATATTTACCTAATCAGGCTGTCTAAAAACCTTCTCTGCCAGAGGCTAATGACCGACCATCGATTGTCTCCGGCACCTTTTAACCGTTGTTCTTTGGAAAGCTATCACCCCCTCCAGCTATTTTTTGTTGACTTTCAGGGCTGATTCTATACCTCAGCCCCGACCACCGCAAATTGTTTTTTTCCCTATACCCCAACACAGCCTCTTCAGCCTTGTTATACTTCCCAGGCAAACTGACTGTGCCATCGAGCACTCTCTTGACGATCTTCTTCACATTATGTACCAGGCACAATAGCAAAAACTCACCCCGTACTTTCACCGAGCCACGCAGGTCCATCGATGGCTTCCTGCCATCCCACTTTATTTCTCCAAACACTGGCTCCACCGTATATCCACGCCTGGCATAGATCCGTTTTCCCTCCTCACTTCTCAGCTTCTGTCGCATCGCCTCCAACAGCGGCTCTCGTCCATCTCGACTTACTGTTCGTGCCTCTCCCGTGGTACATTGCTCCCTTATTGGGCATCCCCTGCAACACTCCCCTCGATAGACTATGAGTGGTGTCTTCCCTTCACGCTTCTGCTCCACCCATCGTTTCAACGTCTTCCCTTCCGGGCAAATGTAGATGTCTTTCGCCTCATCATAGTGGAAATTACTCTTGTGATACCGCTTCTCACACTCTTCTTTCTCGTCCAGCGCTTCCAGAAAGTTGTCTGGCATATAGAGGTCTAAACCCTTCACCTCAGCATATTTCAGGTTATCATAGGACGAGAATCCGGCATCAGCGGTGCCCTTGTCAGGCAAAGCCCCAAGATTCCGTTCCACCTGCTCTACCATAGGCGCAAACTCGGCATGATCAGTGGCATTCG
>JAKQGD010000293.1 GCA_029573365.1 Bacteroidota bacterium
ATAAATTTAAAACCCCGGGTTTCGTCAAATCTCTGGGCTGCCTTTATGAGGCCGAGGTTACCCTCGTTTATCAGGTCACTCAGGGACAGACCCTGATTTTGATACTGTTTTGCCACAGAGACCACAAATCTGAGGTTGGCTTTAGTGAGCCTCTCCAGTGCTTCCTGGTCGCCATCTTTGATTTTTTGAGCGAGGTTTACCTCCTCTTCCGGCGTAAGCAGGTCGACCTTACCTATTTCCTGAAGATACTTCTCAAGGGATTGACTCTCCCTGTTAGTGATTGATTTTGTTATTTTTAACTGCCTCATTATGAGATATTAACACTAAATTTTACAAACCTTGTCGTAAAAAAGCCACAAAGATAAAATTATTCAACAATTAGAGACTTAAAAAGGATTGCTGAAAAATCGGAATTTTGATATACAGTATTATAGAATTCACCAAAAACATTGCCAAAAATCTAATGACTTTTAAAACCGCTTGTTTAAACACGGGTTTATTGGTGGAAACTGATAAGTTAAATTAATTAAATGTAAAAAAAGTTCAATAGTTTTGACAATTGGAAAAAATATTTTTTATTGCGGCCAAATTGCCGTAATCCGCATGATAAATTTTTTATAATCAGATGAAACGTGTCAGACTGGACCTGGAGTACATCTTCAGAGCCTCGCCAACCATAATTTATAACTTTGTCACTTCTCCGGCGACCCTGGTCAGATGGTATTGTGACGAGGTAGACATCACAAATGATGTTTACACCTTTACCTGGAGCGGAAGCAGTGAAGTGGCTTATTTAATAGATGATATTGAGGAAGAAAGAGTAAAATTTGAATGGGCCGAAGCAGAACATCCTCACGAATACCTTGAATTTAGGATGTACAAATCAGATATAACCAATGAAACCATCCTTGAAATCACCGACTTCTGTGATGAGGACGAACAGGATGAGGTCAGAGACCTGTGGGGCACGCTGATGGGAGAGTTAAAAAAAGAATGCGGAGGTTAGATGACGGCAGCCATTATTTGTATCCGGTCCATTAATCCTGATAAAATTTGAAGTGCATAGCCAAAACACTGGAAGGTCTGGAACAGGTGCTTGCTGCGGAGCTGCTTGACCTCGGTGCCGAAGACATTACCATCGTAAAAAGAGCAGTCCTGTTTTCGGCCAATCTTCTGACTTTGTATAAATGTAACCTCATGCTCCGTACCTGCCTCAGAGTGCTGGTATATGTCAGAGAGTTTGAAATATGCAGTGAGCAGGACCTATATGAAGGCATTGTAAAAATACCCTGGGAAGACTATTTCAGCCTTGAAAATACATTTGCTGTAGATTCTGTGGTCAACTCATCCCAGTTCAGACATGCAAACTACATCGCCCTGAAAACCAAGGACGCCATAGCAGACAGGTTTAGAGAAAAGTATGGCTCGAGGCCGAATGTGGATACCGCAAATCCAGATATGAGAATCAACCTGCACCTGCGTGATAAAACAGTGACCGTAAGTCTGGACAGCAGTGGTAGTAGTCTGCATATGCGTGGATACAGAAAGAGAACCACTGATGCACCTCTGAATGAAGTGCTGGCCGCCGGGCTTGTGCTCCTATCTGAGTGGGACGGCAAAACTACACTAATCGACCCGATGTGCGGCTCG
>JAKQGD010000304.1 GCA_029573365.1 Bacteroidota bacterium
TCCGTGATCATCAGCGGAAGGACAAAGTTTACATTTTTACCGTTAAACCTGGCTGTGTACATACCAGGACTGAGGTGGTTAGGCTGGATGTGAACGATATGAGTTCCCGCATGGAAAAACTCGTTGTCCCTGACCTGTCTAACAGTTTTTCCCGTCTGATCCAGGAGTGTTATATTTATGGGCTGGCCCTGTCTGAGTGTAAAACTCATCTGTATGGGCTGGTCTGATCCTGCACTGGCAGGGTTGGGGAAGGCTGTTACCTGCAGTGGTTCTTTAGGCCCGGATTCTGATGTACCCGTGGTATGCTGATCAAAGATGATGTTTTCGTCTCCGGGCTTATAGGGGACAAAGAGCAATGGCAGATAATACATCTCGTCTTTGGTACCCTCGCCCCATGTAACAAATTTGGGAGGGTTACTGGGATTGTTTGGGTTGTTAAGAGTATTGTCGTAGGTAGCGAAGGCCCTGATCCGGGTTCCTTTTTTAGCTATCTTGTACCTGTCAAAATAGTATCCACCCTGCCAATTGAAGTCCCAGTCATTGATTTTAATGAGATTAGTTCTGGTGCCATCGGGATTTTCCATATACACTTCCCAGTCCTTGCCGAGGAGGTGCATATGTGGAAAAATTCCTACCAGACTTACGTCGAATGGTACTACGTACTGACCCTCAAACTTTTTTACCTGATTTGGCAGCAGAAAAAAGGAGTTTGTCCCTGTGACAAGATTGTAGGGCAGCATGATATAATCTTTGACTGTACGGTCGATGACTTCATTTTCTTTTGCAAAAAAGATGTTGACAGAGCTTGAGTCGGTTTCATTGACACTCCATGGAGCATAGTGCATCTGTATTACGAGGTCACTGTTGGCCGGCAGGACCTGACCCAGGCCCTCAGGATAATATCGTGGCTTCTGTCCGGGCACATAACCCGGATACTGATCGTGGTTTATTACCTCAAAGACGTTGAAGTCCGTATTCTCCTTGGCTCCAAAGCCGTACTCCGGTGTCTGCTCGTCATATTGTCTGGCTTTGCCCGACTGATCAGAAAAAAACAGGGCATGGTGGACTATTTTTTTATTGCCGGGTCTGAGCTCAATGGCTTTGATTTGTTTGCTTTGGGTAAGGCCTGTAGGCAACACAAAATACCGGTATTCGTCCTGTCCGTTGCCGATGTGTTCATACGCCTCCTTGAATGTCAGTACGAGGTCGGGTGTGCCAAGCAATGAATTGGACGGAAAGGCAGGTGGCTGAGGGGCTTCAGCGAGATTGCCGGCCGGTGCTCCTGCATCTACCCAGTCTGAGATGGCCTTTATTTGTGTTTCTGTCAGGTAGTTTTCATCCAGAAATCTCGAGTAAGCCGGATCTGCCTTCCACGGTGGCATTATGCGGTTAGAGGTCACGTATTTTATCGTTGATGACCAGTTGCGTACTTCGTCATAGCTGGTCAGCTTCATAGGCCCGATTTCTCCTTCCCTGTGGCATGACATACAGTTTTTATGGATGATAGGGGCTATGTCTTTGGCATAAGTGGGCTGGCCGATTAGAGCACTTATAGAAGCTGCTATTAGAATGGTCAACAAAATGCCTGTTCTTGCAATCATATTTTATTTTAATTTAATATATAAAATCGTTCTTATTTATAAAACATCCTGTGGGTTTGGTTTC
>JAKQGD010000310.1 GCA_029573365.1 Bacteroidota bacterium
CTGCCGCCAGGGCGGAACTGGAAAAAAGAGGTTATGATGCTGAAAGGTTTAAGCAGGAAATGCTGAAAAAGGGAGTCAATCCCGACGCCATAGATCCTAACAATCCAGCAGATGTGGCCAGGGCCAAAAAAGCAGCGGAGGAGGTGATGGCCATGCTGGATGCCGAAAAAAACGCTAAAACGAAGCCAACAACACAAACTCCTCCCACAACGGCACAGCCGCCAGTGGATAAACCACAATCCAAGACCGAGACAACCAGGACCGTGGATGACAAGGCCAAGACTTCGAGTCCGGATACTGAAATACAAAAAGCTGTAAAGGAGGGAGCTACAGTAGAAGAAGCCGTATCGGAAAAACTCCAGGAAAAGGCCACAGAAAAACTGCCCGGAGCGAGTACTTATGGCCAGCATATATTCAGAGACAAATCGTTGAAGTTGTTTAGGACGGCAGAAGACGCCAAGCCCACCAAGGCCTATGTGCTGGGACCGGGTGACAGGGTGGCCATATCGATCTGGGGACCTACTCAGGAAAACTTTGCCATGGAAATAGAAAAAGATGGCTATATCCAGCCTACGGGACTGCCCCGATATTACCTGGCCGGACTCACAGTGGACGCAGCAGAAAAACTGATGGCCTCACGGCTGCGGAACTACTATTACTTTACGAAAGAAAATTTTGAACTCACCGTAACCACTGCCAGGACCCTAAATGTCAATATTGTCGGAGAGGTATTCAACAACGGGACGTACAATATCTCGGCGGTCAATACAGCCTTTAATGCACTTATAGCTGCAGGCGGGCCGACTGATATAGGTAGTGTCAGGAAGATACAACTGCTCAGAGCAGGGAAGAAACCTCTGACCATAGATGTGTACAAATACCTGCAGAATCCGGTGATCAGCCAGGAATATTACCTTGCGGAAAATGACTACATCAACGTGCCTGTAGCTCAAAAACTGGTATCAGTCAACGGGGCAGTAAACAGGCCTTTCAGATATGAACTTATAGACAATGAACAGCTCAGGGAGCTGGTTGCCTTTGCGGGAGGCCTCAAGGCCAATGCCCTGAAGGGAAACATACAGATCAAAAGGATAGAAAATGATACGGTCAGAATCATAGATGTCAACTATGGTGAGCTGGAAAAATCCGGAAAGAATTTTGATCTTCTAAACGGCGACATCGTGGAAATCAGCACTATCAATGAAAATGTGAGAAATCAGGTGACTTTGACGGGTGCTGTTGAAAATCCTGGTAACTACGCCATGAGCCAAACCGAAAAGGTCTCGGACCTGCTGAAAAAAGGAATATTGCTGGACAATGCCATCACCTCCATCGCATACCTTAAAAGATACAACGACGACCAAAAAACCATCAGGTATGAATTTGTCAACCTGGATAATGTAATTAAAAACCCGGGCAGCCCTGAAAACCTGGTGCTCAGGAAGGGTGACGAACTTATCATCTCGTCCAAAGCCAGTTTTGCCGATACCTACAAGATGAATGTAGAAGGAGCTGTCCGCAATCCCACCACCATGAGTCTGGATGTGGACAAAAATCTCAAAGTAAGCGATGCCGTGTTTTTTGCCGGTGGACTCAAGGAGGACGCCATTGTGGATTTTGCGTATATCTTCCGTAAAAAAGATGACGGCGCCAAAACACAGGAGTATATAGCCGTCAACCTAAAGCAAGCCTTGGAAAGTCCCGGGTCTGCCTCCAATATCGCCCTGGAACCCGGAGACAAGCTGGTGATTTATTCAAGGAACAATTATACAGACGAGTCTTTTGTGAGGGTGGCCGGAGCAGTGCGTAGGCCGGGAGAGTTTTTATACAATCCTTCGCTTAAATTCCGCGATGTGCTGCTTCTGGCAGGCGGGTTTAAAAGGGAGGCGTCCTATGACCGCATAGATGTGTACCGTCTTTATTTTGAGGAAGAAAAAGCTACCCGCGTGCTTGCCGCAAACCTGAGGGTGGATGAAAATTATAATATCAAAGCCGGAGACAATGATTTTGAGCTGGAGCCCTTCGACCAGATTTTTGTAAGGACGGCCCCAGAATTTGAGCTGCAAAGAAATGTTTTTGTCAATGGAGAGGTCCGATACCCCGGCACCTATGCCCTGATGAGTGACAATACCAAACTTGCAACCATTATCAGAGAAGCCGGTGGAGTGACCAATGAAGCCTTCCTCCAGGGGGCCACACTTATGAGAACCAACGAAAATACGGGTTACGTCATCATAGACCTGGCAAAAGCCATCAAAAGCCCCAAGTCGTTTGAAAACATCATCCTGCAGGAAGGTGATGAAATCATGATACCCAAAATGTCTAATATTGTGAGCATCACAGGTGCCACCAAAGCCAGTGAACTGTATCCGGATAGGATCACGGCCCAGGGTAAAATACAAATACCTTACCGGGCAGGCAAAACCGCCAAATATTATCTGGACACCTATGCAGGAGGCCTGGCAAAAAATGGTAGTTACAGCAAGGTATCCGTTATAGATGCATCCGGCAAGGTCACCAAAAGCAAAGGTTTTCTCTTTTTCCGCAAGTATCCCAAAGTAGGGCCGGGGTCAGAGATTAGGGTAGGGTACAAGGACATTGAAGTTAAAGAGACCAAAGAAGGTGAAAAGGAAGATGTCAAATGGGGCGACATCCTGGCCAACAGTATCGCCCAGGCTACAGCTATATTGTCGCTTATCCTGCTGATACAGAATGTAAATTGATAAAAAAGCATTAATTTTGAGTAAAAATAATACTCAATATGCTTGAGACGCTCATATCCTCCCGCACGAGACTGAAGCTTCTGCTCAAGTTTTTCCTGAACAGCAAGGCTACCTCCTACCTGCGGGGACTGGAATCGGAATTTGGGGACTCGACCAATGCCATAAGGCTGGAACTCAACCGCTTCGAGAAAGCCGGCATGCTTTTATCGTATACCAAGGGCAATAAAAAATATTTCAGGGCCAATACCGAACATCCCCTGTACAAGGATACACACAATCTGCTGCTCAAATACGTAGGGTTTGACAAGATCATAGACACCATCATAGAAAATCTGGGAGACCTTAAAAAAGCCTATGTGACAGGAGCGTTTGCAGAGGGACTCGACGATGCCGTCATAGACCTGGTGCTCGTGGGCAATATCAACAAAATGTACCTGGCAGAGCTCACAGAAAAGGCTGAAAAACACATATCCAAAAAAATACGGTATGTAACCTATACGGAAGAAGAGTTTGCTGCTTCCCTCTGGGAAGAATTGAATCCCCAATCCTTATTGCTGTGGGAGTGCTAAACCAAAAATCCGATAAAACTCCGATGGCCACCGAGGCCCGCGTACCCACAAAAAGCAGGGATATCAACCAACTGTCGACGACAGAACGAAGATGGTTTGCTGTGTATACCAAATTCAAGTGTGAGAAATACGTTACCGACCACCTCAACAAAAAGGGTATAGAAGCCTATGTGCCTCTCGTCACCCGCACCCGCAGATACGCACGGAAAATAAAACAATACGACGTTCCCCTTATCAACTGCTATGTCTTTGTACATATCGTCAAAGGCCAGTATATCCCTACCCTGGAAACAGAGTATGTGATGAAATTTTTACGGCAGGGGAAAGACCTGCTTGCCATTCCACAACAGGAAATAGACCTGCTCATGAGGGTAGCAGGCGATGTGGAAGAGGTCACAGAACTCAACAATGGAGCATTTATTCCCGGCGTGGAGGTGGAAGTGGTATCGGGCCATCTCACCGGCATGAGAGGAAAAATAGTAGAGCGAGCCGGCAAAAAGACTTTTACGGTTGAGCTTCACTCAATTGGATTTGAACTTAGAATCAAAATAGACATACACCTGCTGAAGCCGGTACATACTGGGCTGCATCAAAACTGAGAAAGGATACAATGGATTGAATTACAGTGATTTACGGATAAGCCGGTGCGACTTATCAGCGGCGAAGCCATTGACTTTATGATAATTTGATAATTAAAAATCAAGATATGTTGAAGTGGCAAATGGATTAACTATTGAGGTAATCAGCCATCTCCTCTTTGCCCGCGAATTGGATCTTATCAACGATGAAGAATTAAACACACTTAGAATTCAAATTAATGAACTGACAAATAAACTCAATGCTTTTTATAAAACTCTTAAAAAAACCAAACTCATTGATCAGGTCAATAATGAATAATTGACAATAATTAAACTCGACAAATAATCAAATACACAAATAAACGAATCAACATTTTTCATGGAAATACAAATGGTAGACGTGAGGTCTCAGTACCTCAAGATAAAAGATGAAATAGACAGCGGAATCAGAGAGGTGCTGGAAACGACGGCATTTATAAATGGCCCCAAGGTTAAAAAGTTTGAAGAGGAGTTTGAGCAGTATCTGGGTGTCAAACACGTGATACCATGTGCCAACGGGACAGATGCCCTCCAGATAGCCCTGATGGCACTGGGCCTCAAACCCGGAGATGAAGTCATCGTGCCTGCCTTTACCTATGTGGCTACCGCAGAAGTTATAGCTCTACTCGGCCTCACACCGGTGATGGTGGATGTGGATTACGATACGTTTAACGTGTCATCAGAGGCCATCAGAAAAGCTATATCTCCCAAGACAAAAGCCATCGTACCTGTACATCTGTATGGACAGTCGGCAGACATGGAAACCATCATGGAGATTGCCAATGAGCACGGCCTCTTCGTTGTAGAAGACAATGCCCAGGCGATAGGGGCAGATTATATTTTTAAAAACGGCACCAGAGCCAAAACAGGAACCATAGGACATATCGGATGCACTTCATTCTACCCATCCAAAAATCTAGGTTGTTACGGCGACGGAGGTGCCATCATGACTCAGGATGACCACTTGGCTGACCTCCTCCACAAAATAGCTAACCATGGCCAATCGGTACGTTATTACCACGATGTAGTGGGATGTAACTCCAGGCTCGACTCCATACAAGCTGTTGTCCTCTCGGCCAAACTCAAACACCTCGATGAATACTGCAGAGCAAGGGTGCGGGTAGCGGACCGATATGACGATGCCTTCAGTAAGGCTGACTGGTTGAAGGTGCCATACAGAGCTCCTTACTCCACACATGTTTTCCACCAGTATACACTTCGCGTCATAGAAGGAAGCAGGGACGCCCTGAAAAAAAAGCTGGATGAAGCCGGCATACCCAATATGATCTACTACCCCGTACCTCTTTACAAACAAAAAGCTTTCGAACCTTTTGCAGGAGGCATAGATTATCTGGAAAATACAGAAAAACTTTGCAAGGAAGTGATCTCGCTGCCGATTCATACGGAGATGAGTGATGAGCAGGTTGATTGGGTTGTTGGCGTGTTGGGTGGTTGGCGTGTTGGGTGGTTGGCGAGTTAGCGTGTTGGGTGGTTAGCGTGTTGGGTGGTTAGCGTGTTGGCATGTTGGCGAGTTAGTGTAAAGAGTGAGGGATAGGAGCGGCATCCCGATTTATCAGGGATACAGCGGATAGCCCGACCGCGGACGAAGGACGGGGGCACTCCCAAAAAATAATTATCAACAAACACAAAAGTAATATGAAGGGTATCATACTGGCAGGGGGATCGGGGACAAGGCTGTATCCCATCACGAAGGCGATCAGCAAACAACTGATGCCTATTTACGATAAGCCGATGATTTATTATCCGCTGTCGGTGCTGATGCTGGCAGGTATAAGAGAGGTGCTGATAATCACAACGCCCGAAGATCAAGCAGGCTTTATGAGGTTGCTGGGTGACGGCCGGGAATTGGGGTGCACCTTCGAGTATGCAGTGCAGGAAGTGCCCAATGGACTGGCACAGGCTTTTGTGATAGGCTCGGATTTTGTCGGCAATCACACTTCTTGTCTGGTGCTGGGAGACAACATATTTTATGGATCGGGGTTTTCTAAACTGCTGCAGGCCAGTGCTGCCATCACCACAGGTGCAAGGGTATTTGCCTATGCAGTCAATGACCCCGAAAGATACGGCGTCGTAGAATTTGATAAAAACCATAAGGCCATCTCCATAGAGGAGAAACCCAAGGTGCCCAAGTCCAATTTTGCGGTACCCGGCCTTTACTTTTACGACAACCAGGTGGTAGATATAGCCAAAAATATACAACCCTCCGCCCGCGGAGAATACGAAATCACTACCGTAAACCAGCATTACCTCAATAATGGAACCCTTCAGGTGGGGGTCATGGACAG
>JAKQGD010000344.1 GCA_029573365.1 Bacteroidota bacterium
TCCGTCTGTCCACTGCTCACGCTCCTGGTATGGAGAGGCTCCATTGCCCGAAAATATAAAGTTAATGTTGGGGTTTATCTCGTGGGTGAAAAAATTTCTCACGGAATCATAAACGGCTGTTGCACCGTTTTTACGGTACACTTTTACATTGGAACTGATACCGTCAAAGACTGTCGGTTTATAGCACACTATATCATTGTGATCTATCATCGTAAACAAGGTATCTATGTGCATAAAACTCCTCTCAGCGGGTATATTGATCTGTGCCACATTGTTTACAAGTCCTTTGCTAAAAAGCACGTCCTTTAGGCTTCTTATGGCATAATCCGTCGTCCTTTCAGAACAACCTATCAGGACAAAATCGTCATTGAGCATCATCACATCGCCTCCTTCCAGGGATACCACTTCACCTTTTTTTGAAGGAGGAAACTTGTCCAGGTGATTGAGGTTGATGATACGGCCTTCGGAATTAAGGTTTTTGAAAAACGGATGAGCGTAAAAGATAAACCTTGTCAGGAGATTTTCCCTGTACCTTGCCATCTTAGCAGCCTTGGTGATGATGATGTGGTCTTTGATGACTACAGCTATGTCCCGGGTAAAAATAAAATTGGGAATAGGATCAAAATAAATGTGGTCCTCATCCTGATAATAGCCTGTAATCAAAAGCCGCGTAAGAGATTTGGGCTCCAGCCCCATTAAAAATGCTTTGTCAGTAGGAGGCAGCTCTTCGTAATCCACAATCTTATCTATCAGCTCTTCCTTGATGTCAGGGCTGGCTTCAAAACCCTCTTCTATGAGCCGCTCAGTAGCAAGTACGTTTTCCTTGCCTATAAGGTGCTGCAACACACGTCGGAAAATGTCGTGCTCCTCCTTCATCTGCGGCAGGTGTACGATATCGTCAAAGAGAAGTTCTTCTGCCTTTTTAGGCGAAATCCTTGCAATACCTTCATCCGGCCTGTGAATAATTACTTTCCTAAGATTTCCGATTTCGGAGTTGACACTTAGCATACGATTCATATTGGTTGGTTATGCAAAGGTATAGATATGGATCCAACAACAGAAATTCTAAATCAAAAACATCTCCGTCAAAGTACGTCCCCTAGTATGGCCTCGTATATGATGTATCTCATCACGAACCACGACCATAGTCATCTATGCTTGCCGGCAACAGGGATATTTTTGCAGTGATAGTTAACGCAAAATGTCATTAATCATAAAAACATTAAGATCATGAAGACCGCAATCAAGGTGTATTTGTCAGACATTCATTTTGAACTCAATCAATGGGAAAGTGAATTGAGATTTTGGGAAGATGAAATGAAAATCTTCGGTAAAAGACTCGAAGAAGTGGTTAAAAGATACACCGACAACGAAATCAGAGCAAAGATCGAACACTTTCAGAATCAGTTTTTTCTTCATGAGGAAGTCATTGACAAGCTGAAGGATGAAGTAAAACAACACAACAAGGCTTTGGCCGTCCTGGCTGAAAAAAATGCTGAGGTGATAGATTATCCTCATTTTGAGAGTCATATGGCTCTTAGAGACAGGGTCGACACCCAAAGAAAAATCTACTACGAATTAAAAAGTGAGTACTTTGAGTTCCTCACCAAAACCATGTAAACTTTTTCATGTGCTACGATAAGAAAGGCAGCCCTGCGGTTGCCTTTTTTTTTGACTCAAGGTCAATGTGTGGCCTGCCTGCGGACATACCATTTGTAAATCTCCAGCCATGCCACCGAAACACATGCCAGCAAAGCACACAGGCCCATGACTAAAGGACTGAGCATCTCAAACCCGAAAATTTCCCTGACTGGCCTTAAATATACCGAGAGAACAAGCAAAAGCAAAGTCACGGTAAGAATAATAACCATAAGCCGGTTTTTGTATTGCATGGTCCGAATGACTGACATCACAAATGATCTGTTGACCAGGGTCAGAAAAATGTTTGCAAATATCAGAGTGGTGTAGACTACTGTCCGGGTAAAGGGCTCTCCGGCCCCTGCAGTCATGTAATAATAGCCTGCACCCAGGCATGCTGCTGTGATAAAAAGACCCTGGATGATACTTATGGCCATCTCGCGGACCGAAAAGAGTTCGTCATTGTATTTTCTGGGAGGACGATTCATGGAGTTATGTTCTATGGGTTCGTTTTCAAAAACGATAGAACAGGTGGGCCCCATGATAAGCTCTAGAAAAATGACATGAACAGGTGTAAATAGATTAATGTAATCCCATCCCATGACTACAGGTACCGAAACTATCAGCAATACAGGTATGTGTATGGAGATAATATACCTGAATGCTTTTTTTAAGTTTTCATAGATTCTACGCCCCAGAGAAATGGCATATACCATCCATTTGAGATCGTCATCCATCAATATCAGCGAAGCGGCATTTCTGGCCACCTCACTCCCGCCCTTCCCCATAGCTATACCAATATGGGCTGACTTCAGGGCCGGGCCATCATTGACACCGTCACCGGTCATGGCTACAATTTCGCCGTTATTTTT